>NZ_JBNGGE010000011.1:0-207240 GCF_049975785.1 Streptomyces sp. WG7 | reverse complement strand
TCCGTCATCGCACCATAGAAGATGTTCCTCAGGTCCCCGAGCGTGAGGTCGGAGTTGAACAGCCCCTTGTTGTCAGAGACCATGCTTTCGCCCTCTAAGTGGTAGTCCCGCAGGTTCTTCAGCGCGATCGTGTCGAGGGCGACCTCGATGCCACTCTCGGGGAGATTCTGGCCAGTGGGAATGAACTCACAGTCGTCCCAACCATCCCAGCCGTCAAAACCTCCCCCTCCCGAAGAGGCTACGGCCACGAATGCCCTCGGGATCGACTTGAACAGGAAATCCTGTATGGACTTGGGCTTAGGATTGGTGTCGCAGAGAACGGCCTTGGCCCGCTCGATGACCTTTTCACCCTTATCGACGAGCTTCTTCGCGCGGGCGGACTTGTCGAGGAAGTCGCTGATCCCGGCGAGTGCCTTCGCGATCTGCGGTAGCTTGCCCACGATCTTGAGCGCCTTGACCGGGCCGAAGTTCTGCACGACGGCCCAGATACAGGTCACGATGTCGGGGTCGTCGAGGCAAGCCTTGATGTCTTCCGCAGCAAGCTCGACGAGGATCTCGGCACCGTTCTCCTTCAGGTAGTCGAGGAGGTCTTTCTCGGCGAGCGCCCGGGCAGCCTCGTACTCCTCGACGCTGATGCCGGCTTCCTCGAGTGCCTTCCGCTCCGCGTCCTCCGCCGGAACGGGCGAATCGGTGTCCTTGTTCCGTGCGGCCTCCTCCCGTTCCTTGCGCTGCTGCTCGCGTTCGTACTCCTCGGCCTTCCTCGCTGCTTCGTCCGCCTCGCGGGCGTACCGGTCGGCCTCGGCTGCAGCGGCCTCCGCGGACTTGGCGTGCTCCTCTGCGGAGGTGGCGAGCTTGCCGGCGTCGGTTGCGTCCTTCTCCGCCTGCGCGGCCGCGCCCTGGGCGATGCTCGCTTCCTTCTCGGCGAGGGTGGCGGCACTCGCCGCAGCCGCGGCCTGGTTCTCCGCGTCGGTGGCGGCGCCGCGGGCGCGGGCGGCTTCTGCCTCGGCCTGGGTGGCGGCATCGCGGGCCGTTGCCGCGTCCGTGAACGCCTGGTCGGCGGCCTTGCGGGCGAGGCCGGCGTCGGCCTGGGCCTGCGCGTCGGCCTGGTCAGCGCGTGCCGCAGCGGCACGGGCCTTGGCCCCGTCCTCGGCGGCCTGGGCAGCGGACTTCATCGCTGCGGCGGAGGAGCGTGCCGCGTCCGCGGAGGAGCGTGCCGCCGCTGCCGCCGCCTGGAACGCGGGGGCCACCTGGGCGTTGGCCCGTGCGGCGGCGGCCTCGGCGGTCTCGGCGGCCTTGACCGCCTCGGCCGCTCGGGACTCGGCCTTGGTGACCTCTTCCTGTCCCATCTCCAGGGCGGCCCGGGCCACCTCGGCGGCGAAGTCGGCGTCCACGTCGGTGCCGGTGAACGGCGCGGTGAAGCTGATGGCGGTATTCGCCGGGTCGGCGATGTCTGCGGCGGTGGTTCGGGCCGACGCGGCGGCCTGCACCGCGACGGTGGACTGCAGGCGGGCCATCGCCGCTTCCCGAGTCGCGCCCTCGGCCTCCTCACGGGTGCGGTTGGCCGCCTGCAGCGCGTGGTTGGCCTGGATCGCTGCCAGCCCGGCAAGCCGGGACGCCTCGTGGGCGGCGATACCGGCCCGGGCCTCCTGCGCGGTGGCCTCGGCCGCCTTGGCGTTGGCCCGCTGCGCCGCGGCGCGTGTGGCTGCGGCCTCGGACTCGGCCTTGTTCGCCGCCGCGTTCGCCGCGAAGGCGGCGGCCTCCGCCTTGTTGGCCGCGGCGTTGGCGCGTGCGGCATGTGCGGTCGCCTCACTGGCGGCCGCCCTCGCCCGTGCGGCCGCTCCGGCCGCCTCAATGGCCGCCGACCGCGAACGCATTGCTGCCCCGGACGCCTGATCGGCCGCCTGCCGGGCCGTACCCGCCGCCGCCCCGGCCGCGTTCGCGGCGGACCGTGCCTCGGTGGCCGCCGTGCGTGCTGTTACGGCGTGTTCCGTGCCCTTCGCCTTGGCAGCCAGCGCCTCCATCGCCTGGGCCCGGGCCTCTTCGGCGTTGCGCAGTTGTTCGGCCTCGACCGCCTTGTTCCGCGCGGTGCGGGCCTTGGTTTCCTCGCCCCGGGCCAGCTCGTCGGCCTTGCCGGCGATGCCCTCCTTACAGGTCATCTCATTTGGCCTGATCGATAGTCTGTCGAAGTGGGGATCGTTGAGCGGCTGGTGCCGGATGAGTTGTGGGAGTTGTTCCAGCGGGTGGTGCCGGAGGCGCCGACCCGTCCGCAGGGTGGTGGCCGGCGTCGGCACGGGGACCGGGAAGTGCTGGCCGCAATCGTGTTCGTCGCGACGTCTGGTTGTACGTGGCAGCAGTTGCCATCCGCTTCGTTCGGGCCGTCGGGAGCCACAGCCCACCGGCGGTTCACGGAGTGGTCGAAGACCCGGGTGTGGGCCAAGCTCCACCGCTTGGTCCTCGACGAACTCGGTTCCCGCGGCGATCTGGACTGGTCCCGCTGTGCGATCGACTCAGTGAACATGCGGGCCCTGAAAAGGGGGAGCTGACAGGCCCGAATCCTGTGGATCGGGGCAAGTACGGCTCGAAGATCCACTTGATCACTGAGCGGACCGGTCTGCCCCTGTCCGTCGGCATCTCGGGTGCCAACGTCCATGACAGCCAGGCCCTGATCCCCTGGTCAAAGGAATCCCGCCGGTCCGCTCCCGGCGCGGCAGACGACGGCGCAGATCCGGCAAGCTCCACGGCGACAAGGGATACGACTACAACCACCTGCGGCGCTGGTTACGCGGACGACGCATCACATCGCGGATCGCACGCACGGGCACGGACTCCAGCCAGCGGCTGGGCCGGTACCGCTGGACGATCGAACGCACCATGGCCTGGCTCGCCGGATGTCGACGCCTCCACCGACGCTACGAACGCAAGGCCAGCCACTTCCTGGCTTTCACCAGCATCGCATGCACCCTCATCTGCTACCGCAGACTCACCAGCACGAACGATATTCAGGAGGCGTCGGTGTAGGCGAGGTGGACCCCGCAGTCGGTGCAGCGGAAGAGCATGGCGGTTGCCCCCTCGCCCAGGCTGGTCAGGAAGTGCTCGAGTCGGCTTTCGTCGTGCCATCCGTCAAGGCGCATGTCGGTCCGCAACTGGTCGAGTGCTTCGGGATGCGCAGCCAGCTCGGCGTATCCGACTTCCCCCACGAAGGCGGCCGCGGCCTGGCAGTGAACGAGCCAGCGTGGATCCTGCCAGGCGTGGAAGCCAGGAGTGCGGCGGGTGACCTCCCGCAAGACGTCCTCACTGACACCGTCGAGCCCGTAGGAGTCGGTAAAGTCGCCAGCGAACCGTTCAGCCGCACTGCCATCTGCGATGCACCAAGGACAGAACCGTCCGCTGACGTCCTGAGCGGTGTAGAAGGTGGCCGTGTAGATCCATCCCCTGTTGGCCTTGCAGCAGGCGCACGTCTCGGTGGACGCGCGAATGGACCCGCTCGCGAGTGGATCTGGGTGGTAACGGAAAAAGGGCAGGTCGGCACTCATCGGCACTTTCCGATCCGCGGCCTGGTGCCTCTGCCCACTGATTCCATGAAGAGCAGTCTGTCTGCGAGCAGGTCCTTGATCAAGCGCGGAGTCGGAGTCTTCCTGCAGAGCCAAATGAGATGACCTGTTAGTCTGCGCGGTGGCCCGTGCCCCCGCTGCCACGGCCGCGGCGGCCTGCCCGTCGGCCCGCTTGGCCGACGCGGTCCGCGCCTCCGCCTCGGCGCGTGCCCGCGCGGCCGTCGCAAGGTCGCGCTCGCGTTCGGCGACCGCCCGCTGCTCCGCGGCGATCGTGGCTTGGCGCTGCGCCTCGACCCGTGCGTCACGGGTCTTCTTGGCGTGGTCCCATGCCTCCTTCTCGGCCTGCTCGGCTTCGATGCGCGCCTGGCGTGACTTCGTCGCCGCATCCGCCGCGACCCTCGCCTGCTGGGCCGCTGCCTTCGCGAGCTGGGCCGCCGCCGTCGCGTGCCCCTCGGCGTTCGCCCGCCATTTCGCGGCCTGCTGTGCGTGCAGTTCGGCCTGGTTCGCAGCGTTCAGCCCGGCGGCGTCGGCAGCGGTCGCGTCGACCGCCTGCTGCGCGGTCGCCGCCGCCCCGGCCGCCCCGGCCGCCGCTGCTGCGAGGCCCGACGCGACCTCCGACCACTGGACGCCGTGCGTCAGCCCGGTCTCGACCAGCACGTCGGCCTGTACCTTGGCCTGCGCCGCCGCCACCTGCGCCTGCTTGGCCGCTTCCTCGGCGACACCGACCTGCCGGGCGATCTCGGTCTTGACCGGACCGTAGTCGGAGACGCGCTTCCGGCCCGGTCGGCCGCGAGCATCCGGTCGGCCTCGCGGGACTGCGCGGCTGTCGCGTTCATCGCGTTCGACGCGGTCTTCAGCGCCTTCACCGCGTTGCCGTGCGCGGCGATCAGCTTGGTACGGGCCCCGGCGGCCGTGGCCGCCTTCTCCGCCAGCTTACGCAGCCGCTCCGCCGCCTCCAGCGCTTCCTGCTGCGCCTTCTCGTGCGCGGCCCGGTCCTCCGCGTGGCGACCAGATAGCCGCCGGTCAGGAACTCCGCGATCACCTTGTTGTCATTGGTGGCCAGAGCGGCCTGGGCTTTTGGGCGCCCGCGGCCGCAGGCCGCTTCAAAGGCGCCCCAGCCCGCAGGGCTATCCTTTGAACGCACCCGCAGGGCGCCCGGTGAGCCACCCGCAGGGCCGCCAGGCCCGGAGGGCGGCCTGTCCGCCCCGCCATGTCACGCTGGCCCCGTCCGCGCCATCCCGGCCGGGACCAAAGAGCTGGTCTCGTATTCGCGGGGGTGGTGACGCGTGACCGCGGCCGTGGATTCCGCACTGCCCTCCCCGGCCCCCGCCCGGCGCGGTGCTCCTGCCGGTCCCCGCGGGGCCGGTGCGGTCAGTCGCCGTGGGCCAGCCGAGCGGACAGGACGGTGGCCGCGTGTTCCATCTCGCGTTCGATGGCGTGGGTGTAGTCGGTCTGCCCGTGCCGGGCGCCGGCTTCCCGGTACAGGGCGCGGACCAGGCCCCGGCAGATCACGTGCCGGTGGTAGGAGACGGATATGCCGGTGGGCACGCGGGTCCACAGGGCGCCGCCGGGTCCCTCGTCCAGGGCCCCCCGTTGGGGAGGGGGGCGTCGATCGGCACAACGGCGATCTGCCGGCCGATGCGGCGGGCCACGAGAGCGATCACGTCGTCCAGGCTCGCCTGCGCGGGCATCTCCAGCCGTCGGATCACGTCCAGCGCCCACTCGGATTCGCCGCGCGCTCGCTGCCTCACGCCGGTGCCTCCCTGTTCCGTGATATGGAGCCGTCCCTGCCGATGCCCTCCATGAGCGCTCCCGGTTCAGGCGGCGCCGAAGTCGTGGACGGGGCCATCGCGCCACTCCACCCACCGCGGCTGGTCCAGAACCGACTCGGGGTCGGAGATACGGGCGCTTTCGAGGAACACGACCAGGTCGTGATCGCTGAAGGCGGTCCCCAGGTTCTCGTTTCGCCCGATGCGGTGCACCGTGACCCTCCGGCCACCCGTGCGGGGAGGACGGTGCACGACGATCGGCGCACTACTCACCCTTCCAGCCTGCCCCAACCCGGCCCGAGCGCAGACCAGTGGCGGACAAGGCACCCTGCCAGGATCGGCGACCATCCGCACCGCACGACGGCGCAGCTCAAGCGGGTACGGGGAAGGACGTGCCATGACTCGATCCTCTCAATCGATCGAGTCCCTACCGAACCCGGAACGGTTCACACACCTGGACGCCGGTGAGGCGCTGCCCACCGAGACGGGTGAGGTTCTGCGCCAGGGCGAGGATCTCGGGCGGTGGGTGCAGTCGGTTCTACTGTCGAGCAAGCGACAGGGGACGTGTCCTCCCCGCCGACGCGGGAGTGTTCCGCCCGCCGCCCCTGAGGAGACCGACGTGCCCCGGTCCTCCCTGCCGACGCGGGGCTGTTCCGCCGTCCCCACGGTGTACACCCGTTCTGCACTCACAGCTGTCGTGTCACCCGGAGTCCTCGCGGCTGCTCCCGCGCGCTCAGTTCGGCCGCTCGTATTCGTCGATCGTCCCGTCTCCGTTGGCGTCGTGCATGTATTCGTATGCGTCGCCGTAGTTGTGCCGGTAGCGCATACACGTGCCCTCGGCTCGCAGTTCGGGCTCGCCGTTGTAGTAGCCGAGGTGAGGTGGAGGGTGACCCGGATGCCGTCGTCGAGGGTGGCGGTGATGCCGTTGTCGACCTTCTCGACGGTGCGGCCGTCCTCGCGCCAGGTGACCCGGAGGGATGCCAGCGCCGCGCGGTAGTCGTCGTCGCTGGCGAAGTCCAGGTCCCAGGTGAAGATGGGTTCGTCCCGGCTGACGCCGGTGTCGTCGAACCCGAGGTCGTCCACGCACGAGGTACTGCCCTGCCGGGAGGCGTACGGCTCCTTGGCCGGTGCGGGGGACAGCGCGCGGTAGGCATCCTCGCCGGCCCGGGTGGTGGCCCGGACATGGTCACGGAACTCCTCGGGGCGGTGAACGGGTCCGCCTTGTATCGTCTCGCATGCCTTGGCCGTCAGCCCGAGGAGAGCCACTAGGGCGACACCGAGCACAGGGACCACGATCTTCGACTTCATGCTGTCGATCAAAGCCGCCCGGGCGGGACCCGGGACAGCGCTCTGCTACTCAGCCAGTCTGAGCAGTAGCACCCAGACCGGGTTGTCCGGCCACGGTGAGGGCTTGTCGTACGTGACAGTCGAGGTCAGGCGCAGGAGACTCCGGTCACGAGCAACGCGCGACGTCGACGCGGCACTGAGCCGAGCACCACCAGGAGCACGCCGACGACGGTTACGAGCCTGCGGCTTCTGCCCGCCGTGTCCCGAGCCGGGCGTCCACTGCGCCCGAGAGCCGGAGAGCCGGAGTGTCCTTCCGAACCTGTCAGCCGGCGCCGTCTGCGCCGAGTGTCAGCAGGGGGCGTTCGAGCGCCACCCCAGGCCGGGCAGCGAAGAGGGCTCGGCAGGACCGGGCTGCCTGGGCTGGTGGTCGGATCGTGGGGTGGAGGAGGGCCCGCGCCGACCCCTTTGCTGGCTCGCGGCGGTGATAGATCTGAACCCCGACGAGCTGGTCAACGCGGACCTCAAGCACATCTTGCCCAAGCAGCACCGAGCCCGCGACCAGGCCGAACTCGCCGCCGAAACCCGCCGCTTCTTCCGCAGACGACAGCGCCAGCCCCACATCGTCCGCGGCTACTTCGGCGGCCCACACGTCCGCTACGTCCTCGACGAGAACCCCATAAGTTTCTGATCAATAACCGTACGGCAGTCCCGGTCACCCATCGAGAGTGAACGAAGGTGCGCTTTCCCAGATTTCCACGATTCCCACTTCCCCGCCTGTGAGTGCGCTGCACGCATCAGTCCCTGTTTCGGCGTCGAACCGTGTAAAGGCTGTCCCGTAAGTGATCTTGCTGGGGCTGTGGCAGCCCTGCTGGACAGGGATCGATGCGCTGGTGACGATGTGGGCGTCACGTTCGACTCCGACCTTGTGAGCATCGATGAGCCTGTCGTACCGCGCCCAAGTAGCTGCTCTCCTCGACGGCTCACCGCTCACCTCGGAGGCCGTCATCACGGACGTCCAGCATCTGCTGTCGCACGGCGAAGAAGGGTTGGCCTTCGACACCATGTGCTCGTGGATCTATGAGGATGCTCTGCCGATCACACGGGAGTATCACGCACGCCTTGTCGTGATGGCTGACGAACTCGGCACTCCGCGGTCCGTGCAGCGTCTCGAAGAGCTTCTGACCGACTGAGGACCTCTCCGCCAGGTGACTCAGAAGTGAGACGATCTTGATGTGGCTGGTGTGATCACGGCGTCGGAGCCGTCTTGGATAGCCCCGTTCACCAGGCTGAGCCCGCGCTGCTTCAGCAAGTTGGTGACCGCGATGCGCCGCGAGACCAGACTCGACGGGCAGCGCGGCCCGCCGTGGGCACTGCCGTTGGAGGACCGGATCCTGCTGGTCGCGTCCTACTGGCGCACGAACTTGACGATGCGCCAGCTCGCCCTGTTGTTCGGAGCCTCGAAGTCTGCGGCGGACCGGGTCATCGACCATCTCGGGCCGCTCCTCGCGCTCCAACCGCGCAAGCGTTTCGCGCAGGACGCCGTGCTCATCGTGGACGGCACCCTGGTGCCAACCCGCGACCGCACGATCGCCGAGCAGTCGAAGAACTATCGCTACGCCACGGCCCACCAAGTCGTCATCGACGTCGACACCCGTCTGATCGTCGTGGTTGGCCGGCCGCTGCCCGGTAACCGCCACGACTCCCGCGGCTGGGACGAATCCGGCGCCAAGGGCGCCGTCGGCAAGACCACGACCTCGCCGACGGCGGATACCAGGGCACCGGCCTGGTCATTCCGCACCCTGATCATTGATGAGGCGCACACGTACTTCCGCGAGTACAAGGGCAGCGACACCGAGACGAAACGCCTTGGCGCGCTGACGGCGGAGAACGCCCGGCTGGTGGAGGACCTGGTAAAGAAAGGCCGCAGCGTCGGCATCCTGGTGATCCTGATCAGCCAGAAGACCACCGGCGACGCCATCCCCACTTTCATCCGCGATGTGTGCCCCATCGGGCTGTCCTTCGCCCAGAAGACGGTCGAGGCCGCGGTGGCCGCACTCGGCGAGGACATCCGCAACTGGCCCGACGCCAGCCCGGTCACCTCGCAGGACCCCGCCTACGTCGGCGTCGCGGTCATGGCCATGCAGGGCCGCCCCGGCTACACCCGCATCCGCACCCCCTACGTATCCGACGCCGACGCCGCCCGCATCGCCGAAGCCACCTCACACCTGACCGCCGACCTGGACCTGTGCCTGGACGCCCTCCTCCGCTCGACCGGCCGGACGACAGCGCCCACGCCCTCACTCACCAAGTGATCCCGAACAGGCCACGCCAGACAGGAGGTTGAGGACATGGCGGAGGAACGGTTCACCCGGCGCACCGTGACCGCGGTCATGGCCATCATCGCGGCCCTGGCGTTCGTCTTCTCCTTCGGCAACGTCTGGGCGCTCGCCCTGCGGCTCGGCGTCCCCCACCCGATCGCCCCGCTGATCGCGCCCATGGTGGACCTGTCCGTCGTAGGGCTCCTGGTCGCCCTGCGGTTCCTGGCCCTGCGCGGCGTCGCCAAAACCGAGTTGAAGGCCGGCACCCGGCTGCTGCACCTGTGCGGACTGCTCACCCTCGCCCTCAATACCGCCGAACCCCTGCTGACCGACGCTACGGCCGAGCCTGCCTGGACACCG
This sequence comes from Streptomyces sp. WG7, assembly GCF_049975785.1. NCBI lineage: Bacteria > Bacillati > Actinomycetota > Actinomycetes > Kitasatosporales > Streptomycetaceae > Streptomyces > Streptomyces sp. WG7. The sequence goes on along the minus strand of NZ_JBNGGE010000011.1, from coordinate 197,955 downwards.
TCGCCCCGCTCCTGCTCCTCGGCTGGGGCCACGTCGGCCCCGCCTTCCTCGCCCAGTTCCACGCCCTCACTCACCCCACCCCGCCCCTGGAGGCCGCCACCCCCATCTTTGAACCGATGCCCGACGAAAGACCCGCACCCGAGCCCCCGACGCCCACCCCGATCGAGGAACTGGAGCCCACTCCGGCTCCAGCCACTGCTCCGCCCGCCGCCGTCGCGAAGGCAACCCGGCCCGCATCCGGCCCGGCCCTGCCTGCCGCCCTGCTGGACGCAGCCAGGCGCATCGCCGACACCCACCACGCTGAGCACGGGACACCGATCAGCGCCGCCCACCTGGGCACGCGCATGGGCATCGCCCTTCCGGTGGCCACCACCGCACTCGCTCAGCTCTGAGCCCCGCCCCTCACCGGCCGCATCCGCCTCGCTGAACCTACGCCCGCCCTTGGGCCTGGTTCGCCATGCCCCGAGCAGCACCAACTCACCTTACCGCCCGGCTGGTTGCTGCTCGGGATCACCCACCCGACAGAAGGGACACGCCCCGAATGGTCACCCTGGACCTGCGCCCCGTGGCAAGCCCCGCCGTGCGGGACCTGCTCCATCTGGTCAACCATCCCGACTTCGACCGCGCGCAGCAGCAGATCGAACGCCTCGGCGGCTGCACCGAACCCGTCCGCCTGACCGGCCACACGACCACCCTCGACGCCACGACCGGTGAAGTCCTGCGCTCCTACACCACCGACACCGAGCCCACCGGCAGCCTGCTGACCGCGTGCGGCAACCGCCGCGCCTCCCGCTGTCCGGCCTGCTCCCGCATCTACGCCGCCGACACCTACCACCTCATCCGCGCCGGCCTGACCGGCGGCAAGACCGTCCCCGACAGCGTCCGCACCCACCCCCGCGTCTTCGCCACCCTCACCGCCCCCTCCTTCGGCCCCGTCCACAACCGCCCCGACGCCCGGCCCTGCCGCTGCGGATCCGCCACGAGCCCACGGACCCACTGCTCGGCACGCCGCTCAATCCGGCGACGTACGACTACGCGGGCGCGGTCCTGTTCAACGCCCACGCCGGAGCCCTGTGGGCACGCTTCACGCGGTGGAGGTGGTGCGGCCTGCCGTGTCGGTGACCGTGAGGAGGCGGCCGAGGGTGTCGGAGGGCAGGCGCTGTCCGTCGCTTGCGGCGGTAGTGGTGTAGCCGGTCGCGCGGGGCTTCGACCAGGACCTCGCAGGCGAGGCCAACCGCACCTCCAACCACATCCGCGGCCTGCTCACCCAGTTCCACCCCAGCCTGGAACGCGTGCTCGGCCCCCGCCTGGACCATCCGGCAGTGACCTGGCTCCTCGAGCGCTACGGATCCCCGCAAGCACTCCGCAAAGCGGGCCGCCGCAAGCTGGTCGAGGTCGTCGGGCCCCGAGCGCCGCGCATGGCCGAGCGGCTGGTCGACGACATCTTCACCGCACTCGACGAACAGACCGTCGTCGTCCCGGGCACCGGCACCCTCGACGTGATCGTCCCGTCGCTGGCCAAGTCGCTGGCCGTCGTCCACGAACAACGCCGGGCCCTGGAAATCCGGATCGAGGCACTGCTGGAGGCCCACCCTCTTTCCCAGGTCCTCCTGACCTCGATGCCCGGCATCGGCGTCAGGACCGCCGCAGTCCTCCTGGCCACCGTCGGCGACGGCAGCAGCTTTCCCACCGCCGCCCACCTGGCCTCCTACGCCGGCCTCGCCCCGGCAACCCGGCAGTCCGGCACGTCAATCCACGGCGAGCACACACCCAGAGGCGGCAACCGGCAACTGAAACGAGCGATGTTCCTCTCCGCGTTCGCAGCCCTCCACGATCCCGCCTCCCGGACCTACTACGACCGCTGCCGAGCCCGCGGCAAAACCCACACCCAGGCACTCCTCCGCCTCGCCCGCCACCGCATCAGCGTCCTGTTCGCCATGCTCCGCGACGGAACCTTCTACAAGCCGAGGAGCCCCCGACTCGCTTGACGAAGGACATAGAGGCACCCCCCCAACCCCGGGCACTCAGCGGAAGGGACAAGCCGACTGTCCCGGACTCGAGTTCACCGGCCGCCGTCGCCCGCACGAACACCTCGCCCGAGCCGGCGCCCGCGAGGGCGCCCGGCAGCAACCCCCACCCCACCCCCGGGCAGGCGCTTCGAGGTGACCCGACTCCAAGCCGTCGGTGGCCGCCGCCAACAAGGCGGCCACCGTGCCGGTCCCCTCCGGCACGGCGAACCCGATCCGCACCCCGCCCGAGCCGGGCACACCGTCCAGCACCTGCCACCGTGTCAGCCGCGCCGGCCCCGCCGAAGAGCCCGTCGCCCCCGTGTCAGCGGGAGGGCTCGACTCCCCAGGCGGCGGCCCAGGCGGCGGCGGCCGCACGGTTGGGGAGGCCGAGCTTGGCGAGGATGTGCTCGATGTGCGTCCCCACGGTGCGCGGCGTGATGTACAGCCGCCCGGCGATCTCCCGGTTGGTGCGGCCGGCGGTCAGTTCGGCCAGCACCTGGAGCTCCCGTGGCGAGAGTCCGCCGGGCCGCCGCGCATCCAGGCCTCGCGTCTCCGCGGCGCGGCCGGCCGTGGCGGGGGCGTCCGGCGCAGGCCCTGCGTGGGCATCGACGGCCGCGGCGAGGGCCTCGGTGAGCAGGACGACCACGGCGCGCGCCGGATCGGGCGTGCGCCGGGGCCTGCGGGTGCTGACGTTCAGCATGCCGACGTACCGGCCATCGGCGGCGAACAGGCACTGGGCCACGCCGTCCTCGATGCCGAGGGGACGCAGCACCTTCTGGAAACCCGGGGACGCCGCCAGGAGCTGCCGGGGGACGTCCCCGAGCCAGAGACCGCCTCGGTCCGGGCTGCGGAGCACGGCGAACACCGGGTCGTGGTGCAGGCGGGTTTCGATGTAGGCCGTGGCGTCGTCCGGGTAGCTCCCGGCCAGGGTGGTGTGGCTGCGGCGCAGCGGATCCCACCGGGCCAGGGAGGCATGGTCGTACTCCATTACCTCCGACAGCGCCGCCAGGACCCTGTCAACGCCGGCCGCGCCGTTCGTGGCGCTCCTGGCGGCCTCACGGACGTGGACGGCCGCGTCCAGGATGTCTGCCGTGCTCCGTTCCGCTGCCATCCTCCAAGGATGATCATGTGCCGGGACTACGTCAATCGCGAAGGGCGTCGTGCACGACCTGCCCGTCCACGACGGTGAGGACGACGGGCATCTCCGGGATGTCGTGGGGGTCGGCGGTGAGCAGGTCCCCGTCGAGCACGCAGAGGTCGGCGGCCTTGCCCGGCTCCAGGGAGCCCTTCCAGTCGTCGGCGAAGTCCTGCCAGGCCGCGTCGATCGTGTACGTACGGATCGCCTCCGCCAGGCCGATGCGCTGCTCGGGGCCGCTGACCCGGCCGGCGGCCTTCGACTCGCGCAGCACCATGGTGGCGACGCCCTGACGCCAGTCCGGGTACGTGACGGGGGCGTCGGACCCGCTCGCGACCCGCACCCCGGCGTCGATGGCATCGCGGTAGGGCCATGCGTACGCAGCCCGCCCGGCGCCGACGAACGCCTCCTCCATGTCGGCGACGGTCCACTTGATGGTGGGGTTCATGTTGACGCCGAAGCCGTGCTCGGCCAGCACTTTCATGCTGTGCGCGGTGAGGAAGTCGCCGTGGATGACGTAGTGGCGTGCGTCGGGCCGCGGGTGCTCGGCCATGGCCGCGGCGAAGGCGTCCACGACGGTGTCGATACCCCGGTCGCCAGTGACGTGTACACCCAGCTGGTACCCGGCGGCGTGGGCATGCCGGATCATGGCGTCGATCTCGCGAACCCGCTCGGCGTCGGTCTCCCCGCCCACGCACAGGGAGCCGCAGCCGCCGCCGACGTACGGCTCGTGCATCCACGCCGTCTTGTTGGGGACGACGCCGTCGGCGAAGATCTTGACCCCGTGGATCGCGAGGCGGCGCGGATCGGCGTCGCCTGAGTCGGCGAGGGCGGTGAGGGTGCGGGTGAACTCCTCGGCGGTGCTCGCCATTCCGCTGGGCAGGAGCAGCACGCCGACGCGAGCGGTCAGTTCGCCGTCGGCCAGCAGCCGGCGGTAGACGTCGAGGGTCTCCGCGCCGAGCGCGCCCCGCATGATGCCGTCACCGCCGGGGCCGAGCCCGGGCTCGGTGTAGCTGGTCACGCCGAGTCGGGCGAGCGTGGCGAGGGCCGACCGGATCGCGTCGGTCCGTTCCTGCCGGCTGAGCGGTGGCAGCGCGTTCTGGACGAGGGCCTGGGCCCCCTCGTGGAGCAACCCGGTCGGCTCCCCCGTTTCGTCCACGACGATGGCCCCGCCGGACGGCGCGACGGTGTGCCGGTCGATCCCGATGAGCTCCAGCGCCTTGGAGTTGACCCAGGTGGCGTGCCCGGAGAAGGAGTACAGGACGACGGGGCTGTCCGGGCTCACGGCATCGAGGTCACGCCGCGAGGGCAGCCTCGACGGATCGAGGACGCACTCGTCGAGGTATCCGGTGTCCCAGCCGTGCCCCGTGATCCACTGCCCGTCCGGAACCCGCCCCGCGGCCTCCCGTACCGCCTCGGCCACGTCCGCGACGGAGGACACGGCGGGATGACCGACGTCGAGAGAGAGCGGCGGCGTCGCCATACCGAAGGCACACCCGTGCAGGTGGGAATCGTTGATACCCGGAAGCAGCGTCGCCCCGCGCAGATCGATCACACGGGTACCGGGCCCGACAAGCGGCGCGACGTCGTCCCGCTCCCCGACGGCACTGATGACCCCTCCGGTCACCGCCAGGACCGAGGCGACGGAGAACTCCGCGTCGACCGTGACCACCCGCCCACCGAGAAACACCAGATCCGCATACGCGTCCACAGAAGGTCCTTTCCACAACCGGGCAACCCACAGCCGCCCGCGAACACTCTCCCGAGGACTATGACCGCGCTGCCCTCCCCCGCACATCGGTCATCCCACCGATACGCGTTCACGCACGGGCCGGCCGACCCCTTCCGCTCAGGGCCTTCCGTCCGGGCCCCGAGAGGGCACAAGGGCCAACCACGGTTCACCGTGGAAGACCGAAGCAGGCAACCAGGCCGTGACAGCGAAGCACGCGCGATCGCCGGAGGCCCGGCGCAGGCTCGGCCGCCGCACACGGAACCAGAACCGGCACGACATCACCCACCGGCACAACGACAAACAACCCCGCCACCGGCGGATGCGGACACCGCTCGACACCCACGCCTCCCCCGAGCCCGAAGGAGATCCGCAGGGCGCCGGCGGACGACCACGGCATCTCATCACCCAGGGCAGCGGACCGGAGCGTCGCTACTGCTCCCGCCGATGCGCGACCCGCGAGAGGGAGTCGCAGCCCATCGACGCTCCCACTCCGCCGAGCAGTCGAGCGAAGGGAAATAGCGCGCCACTTCCGACGCATCATCGCTCAGCCTTCGACGAGAAAACGTTCGGCCTTCACCGCGGCAGTTCGGTTCATGACGCCGACGGTCCGACGCGCTGCGATTCCAAGGACTGGATCGCGGGCGGCAGCGGTGCGGAGTGCACGATGTGGAGCCGGGAGACCGCTCGGGTGAGGGCCACGTACAGACGGTTCATTCCCCGGGGCTCGGCTTGGACGATGGCTGAGGGCTCGACCACCACGACGTGGTCGTACTCCAGTCCCTTGGCAGTGGAGGCCGGCACGACGGTGAGTCGGGCTCCAGGAGTCTCCGGTCCGGAGGCCGGGACCCCGGCCGCGGCGAGAGCACGGTGGAGCTTCGGCGCTTCGGCGTCGGCTGCGACGACGCCGATGGACCCTGCGTGCTCCAGCGCTGTGTTCACGGCCGCGACTGTCGCGGCGGTCGTGTCGGGAGTCGTCTCGATGCTCACCTCTCCGTCACGGCGCAAGGACCGGGCAGGTGGTACGTCCGCGTCGAGGTGGTGCAGCAGGCGGTTGGCGAGTTCGGCGACGGCGCCAGGGACGCGGAATCCCGTGGTGAGTGGAACGATGACGGCGTCCGGCTTCCCCAGGTGGGTCAGGAACTGCGGCCAGTCGCGTGCGGCCCAGGGGGCGGTGCCCTGGGCGAGGTCCCCGAGGACGGTGACGGATCCGAACGCTGACCGGCGGGCGACGGCGCGGCACTGCATGAGGGACAGGTCCTGCGCTTCGTCGATCACGACATGCCCGTAGCCGCCGGGGCGCTCGATCAGGCCGGCGAGTTCGTCGAGAAGGACGAGATCGGCCGCCGACCAGCGGGCCGACCTGGCGGAGCGCGGGGGTTCGGGCCACAGGAGGGCCTTCTGCTCGTCCGCGTCCAGGACGCCTTCGGCAGCGGCGGACAACGTGGCCGGACGGGTGAGCAGGCCGACGAGGATTTCCTCGGGTTGCACGGCGGGCCAGAGGGTGTTGAGCAGGGTGGTGACCGGGCGTGCCCGGGAGACCTTCTGCACCCAGGCGCTGGTGCGGGGGCCGCAGCGGCGCTCGGCCTGGTGTCGAACGGCGCGGACGATGCGGGTACGGACACGTTCGCGCCCCACGGCGTAGGGGAGTTCCTCGGTACGCACGTCCCGGACGATCTTCTCCAGTTCGTCGGCGTGTACGCGCCAGCGGTAGGAACCATCCGGCAGGACGAGCGGCTGCGTCGCCTCTGTGCTCACTCTCGCGTAGAGCGCGCGGCGCAGAACCTCTGCCATGCGGATGTCGTGCTTGACGATCGCCGTGGCGTCGCTGTCCCGTGCCGTGGCCGGGTGGCGGGCGATCTCGTCGTTGAGGGTGGACTGCCTCACACCGGACTCGCCGAGCGCGGGCAGGACTTCGGAGATGTAGGAGAGGAAAGCGCGGTTGGGGCCAAGGATCAGCATGCCGCCGCGCTGGATGCGCTGCGGACAGGTGTAGAGGAGGTAGGCGGCGCGGTGCAGTCCGACCGCGGTCTTGCCCGTGCCAGGGGCGCCCTGGACACAGAGGGACGTGGTGAGGTCCTCACGTACGAGGTCGTCCTGCTCGGGCTGGATGGTGGCGGCGATGTCGCGCATGGGACCGATGCGGGGGCGTTCGATCTCGTCGGCGACGATGCTGCTTTCCCGCGCCTCGCCCTCACCGAGGTGCTCGTCCTCCAGGCCGGTGAGGTCGGCCGAGTCGCCGCGGCCGGCAGGTGACCAGCCGAAGCGGCGCCGGACGGCGACGCCTTGAGGGTTGCGGGCGCTTGCCTGGTAGAAGGCGCGTGCCACGGGTGCGCGCCAGTCGACCACCAGCGGTGGGGCGGACGGATCGTGCGCGACGCGCACACGCCCGATGTGGTAGTGCTGACCGGCGTGGTCACCGGCGGCCTGGGGGTCCCGGGCGAAGTCGAGGCGCCCGAAGAACAGCGGGCCCTCGGGCAGTTCCCGAAGTTCCCTGGCCTGGCTGCGCAACAGGTAACCGAGCACTTCCGCGTCGGCGCCGGACGCGGACGTGTCCTGGCCGACCACCACCTGCTCCTGCGCGCCGTCGACCATGGCCTTCAGCGCAGCTCGGCACGCGTCGTGGTGGGCACGTTCCCGGGTCAGGGCATCACTGAGTACGGAGTCGGAGCGTGACATCCCCCGAGAATAATGCAACCGAGTAACATTTTTCACCTGGTTTCCCTTACGGGTCAGGCAAGGTGCGGCAGTCCAGCCTCCAGTTGCGCGAAGGCCGACCGGGCGACTGCCACGGCCTCGGGATAGAGCGCGTCCGCGCTACGGCCCGCGGTGATGTGGCGCCAGTTCTCCTGCGCGAGGACGCGCCGGACGGCGACGATCTGCCCGGCAGCCAGACGCGCCTGCACGCCACCGCCGGTTTCGTCGCCGAGAGCGTCGGCAAGAGCGGCCTCGTCGCGTTCCGTGTGAACGTGCAGGCGCGCCACCAGTGACGGCGTCCCGTACAGCAGCCGGTGGAAGGCAAGCACCTCGGCGTCATCGTTCAGGCCGGTCACCGGGTCCCGCCGGGCGAGCCCGTCCAGGAAGTGACATCGCACCGCCTCCAGCACGGAGGACCCGGCCGGGCGTTGTGCGACCACCCTGCCGGCCTCCCCCTCGTGGTCGGCCAGCCGGTGCAGAACCAGGTCCTCCTTGGCCGGGAAGTACCGGAAGAGCGTCGGCTTGGAGATGTCGACGGCCGCCGCGACATCAGCGACGGTCACCTGGTCAAAGCCCTTCTGCTGGAAGAGACCGATGGCCGTATCCGACAGCCGTCGATACATCTGCCGTTTCTTGCGCTCGCGCAGCCCGCCCACGTCACCCATACCAGGAAGCGTACGCAGCGATCACCCGCTCAGGGACTACCGGCCGTTCCCGCGCCGGGCACGGGCCGGCCTACCCCGTCCGCGGGGAGGGTGACCTCGAAGCGGCAGCCCACCGCGGTGTTGCGGACCGAGGCGTGGCCGGTGTGGGCTTCGACGATGCCGCGGACGATGGCGAGTCCGAGACCCGCCCCGCTGTCTCCGTGCCGCTGCCCCACAGCGGTGGCGGTCGTCGTGCGGCAGGTCGCGTGCTCGGCAGTTGTCCCGGGATCGTTGATCGTCCGGCTGGGCGGTGTACGGGCCTGGCCGCCGCGCCAGCCTGTGTCGAAGACGTGCGGCAGGTCCTGCTCCGCGATACCGCCACAGCCGTCCTCGACGCCGAGCACCACCTGGTCGTCCTTCAGGTGTGCGCTCACCGCGACGGTTCCGTCGGCCGGTGTCGCCCGGATGGCGTTGACCAGGAGGTTGCCGAGCACCCGCGTGATCGCCTGGGTGTCGGCCCGGACCGGGAGCGCCGCGACTCCGCCGTCCACCAGGCGAACCCTGCGTTCGTCGGCCAGCGGCCGGGCTGAGGCGAGGGCGTCGTCCACCAGGTCGTAGACCGACACCCGCGTCAGGACCAGTTCCAGGGAGCGTGCCTGGATGCGGGAGAGCTCGAAGAGGTCATCGACCATGCCGGAGAGCCGGTCGGCCTCGATGCGGATGCGTGTGTGGAAGCGGCCGGGATCGGGGGCCACGCCGTCCTCCAGCGCTTCCGCCATGGCGCGCAGCCCGGCGAGCGGGGTGCGCAGGTCGTGTGAGATCCAGGCGATCAGTTCCCTTCGTGAGGTGTCCAGCGACCTCTCGCGGTCCTGCGCGGCCCGCAGCCGGGTTCCGGCCGTCTCCAGGGCGGCGGCGAGTGCTGCGAGCTCGCTGGTGGGCGGGTCTGCCGGGGCCAGGAAGCCGGGCTCGCCGCCGACGGTGGTCACAGCCATCGCCAGTTCACGGCTGCCCGCGGCGATCCGGCGCCCGAAGAGCAGTGCGGCTCCGAGGGAGAACGTCCCCGAGACGGCGACCACGATGAGGACTACGTGGAAGTCGTGGCCCGACAGGAACATCTCCAGCGCCACCGCGACCGTGCCGGCCGCCATCGCGACGACGGCGAGCGCGGCGACCGCGAACATCGCCAGGACGACGGAGCGGCCCCGCAGCCAGGTGACGACGGGAGCCGCGAGCAGCCCGGCGAACAGAGCACCCAGAGCGGCCAGGGCGACGATGATCAACACATCGATCACGGCTGGAGGTCCTCGCGGTCGGCATCGCCCTCGGGCGGGTCGAAGCGGTATCCGGCGCTCCACACCGTGCTGATGAGCTTCGGCGCGGCTGGATCGTCCTCGATCTTCTCGCGCAGCCGTCGGACATGTACGGTCACGGTCGATACGTCGCCGAACTCCCACCCCCATACATGCCGCAGCAGCTCCTCCCGGGAGAAGACGCGCCCCGGATTGCGCAGCAGAAAGGCCAGCAGGTCGAACTCGCGGGCGGTCAGGGGCAGTTCACGTCCACCACGTTGCGCTCGCCGTGCGCCCGGGCGGGCTACGATGTCACCGGCCCGCAGCGCGGCCGAGGTGGCAGAGGGCGGCGGGGCCTCGGCGCGGCGCAGTACCGAGGTCACGCGCAGCACCAGTTCGCGGGGGCTGAACGGCTTGGTCATGTAGTCGTCCGCACCCAGCTCCAGCCCCAGGATCCGGTCCGCCTCGGCACCGCGCGCTGTCAGCATCACCACCGGTACCGGAGGTCCCTGGCAGGCACGCAGTCTGCGGCACACCTCCAGGCCGTCCAGGCCGGGCAGCATCAGGTCGAGGACGACCAACTGCGGTCGCAGGGCCGCGAAGGCCTCCAGGGCGGCAATGCCGTCATGGGCGTGCTCGACCTGATAGCCGGCGCGGGCGAGGTATCCGGTGACGACCTCGGCGACCGTCGGATCGTCCTCGACGACCAGGACTCGGCGGGCAGGGGCAGGAGCAGGGCGGTCGGTCATGGAGTCAGCCCTTGACCGGAGCAAGACCGGCAGCGCCGAAGGAGACCGCGAACCGCTCGCACCAGATGACGGCACTCCGGAACCGGGACAGGTCAGTGCCGGCCGGGACGGCGTAGTTCTGGTTTCCCAGATTGCCCTTGAGCTTCCCGAGCGCGACGTCCCCGTCCCCGAGCCCCCCTTCCACCGCGGCGGGGTCCCGGGTCGAGAGGTAGACCCGCACGTCCGGCCCCTGCGAGGACTTGAGGTCCTCGATCCGCAGCACCTGGCTGCCGTCCGCGAGCCGGACCGTGCGGGCAGTGCCGCTGGTGTCGTGCTCATGGGACACGAAGCGGCCTTCGGCAAGGTCCACCGGGCCCGTGTCCCTCGCCGGCGGCTCCCCACCGTTCATGCCGGCCGTATGCTTCACCGCCGGTTCACCGCTCGGCGCAGAGGCGGAGACGCCGGGCAGCGCCTCGTCCACGGTGGTGTCCGTGAACGCCTTCCACGGCTGGAAATAGAAGAGCCCGACACCGGCGACGACCGTCAGGACGAGCAGGACGGGCAGGACGGTACGGCGGGACGAACGAGACACCAAGACCTCCGGAAGGCAACGAGTGGACCGGCCGCGGCCGGCCGGTCCCATCATGCGTCCACCCAAGCCGCACTCGGCCCGCCACGGTACTGACGGAGCTCCCCCGTCAGACTCTCGTAATAAGGCTCCCGGCTTCACAGACCGCGGGTTTCGCAAGGATCGAGGTGGTTCCGCAGGGTGCGTCCGTGCGCCGATGCCCCACACGGAACCGAGCCAGGTGAGCGCTCTTTCAGGTCAGGCCGGGGTGAGCTGCTTCCGTACCGGGGCCTGGGTGCCGTGGCAGTCTCGTGGGTCTGGACGTGGACTCCGTCGGTGAGCAAGGAGATTCACCGCCACACCGACGTGGCCGGCGTCTTCCCCGACCACACCACCGTGACCCGTGACCCGCCCGACCGGCGCCGTCCTGACCGAACAGAACGACGAGTTTGCCGAGGCCCCGCTACACGGACCGCGAACTCCTCTCCAAGACCCGCCTCCACCCCGTCGAGTCAGTAACCGACAAACACCACCCTGCCCACCGACCCCACCGCACAGCCCCACAACGAGACCACCGAGTGACCGCCGGCTCACCACTCCGACGGACGTGCCCCGGCCCCACCCACTCAACCGGTCAAAGTGCCCTGGTGGAAGTACATCCGCCAGCCCGTTGCCGTCAGACGCCACAAAGAGCTCCGCCATGCCCGACGGCCCTGGTTGTCGGCGAAGTACGTCAGATGGACGATGCCCGGAGCGAGCACCACTCCGGACATTTCGCTGACCTTGACCGGCGACTCCGGGGACACCGAGCCGCCGCTCGTCACCGTGAGGACCGACTCCACATCCCACCGGCGCCCAGAAGCCCCGATCTCGGCGAACTCCGGATCCAGAAGCTCCAGGACACGGGCCGGGGAAGCACGCACCTCGGGATCGAGAAGCCGCATCTCGCCATCGACGGCCGCCTGCACGGCCCGCTCACTCTCATCTGTCATGCGCAAAGCCTACGGACGCTGCTTGCCGATGCACACGGGCTGCCCGGCCGTGCGCGGTCGACGGGGCCCGGCCCGCTCTTGGGCCCCGTCGGGCAGCCCGCACGTGCGAGGAGTCGATCACCGCCCGCTCCCAGTCCAGCTGGTGCTTCGACCGCAGCTTCTCCAGCAGCAGCACGTGCAGCCGGTCCCGGACGCCGGCCTCGTTCCAGGACGCCAGGCGCCGGCGGCAGGTCATGCCCGAGAAGACGGCCATGAGAGAGAATGCTGCGCATGACGACTTGAAGAGCACCGGCCGGGCGGCAGCGCTGGGTCAAGGTCGCGACCTGGGACACAGTCCGGGACGGTGATCGCCGGGTCTGCGCTGCCTGCGAGACAGCCGTCCGCTCCTACCAGTTCCGTCTTTATCCTCCTGAGTCCTCAATGTTCGAGCGGTGCATCAGCTTGGCCTGGTGCTCCGGATGCCGGGTCTACTCAGGCGCAATGGCCCACATTCCCCGAACACGTGATCTCGTCGACGCACTGGCCTCCCTCCGTACAGACGAGCGTGATCGACTGCGTCGCAACGAGGCGAAACTGATCGGCTATCTCGATCGCCAGGGCAGCCGGTGGTCGTGACGCACGTCCAGAAGCTGACCGGCGATCTGTGAGGACCACTGCTTCGCCTACTGTTTGGCCTTGGTCTGGGCGAGGCGACAGGACTCCGTGCCGGTTTCGATGACGGCGCCGTTGAAGGTCAGGCGGTCAACGGTGGCCGCGCTGTTCTCTTCCTCCCTCTCGGTCAGAACCTGGAACAGCATCCCGGCACCTCGCCAGTCCAGTTCCGTTCCTCATCAGCGGCTTCGACGATCTCGTTGACAAGCCTCGCGGCCAGGGCATAGCGGACGCGGTGGCCGGACATGGCCGCGGCGGTGCCCAGGCCGATCAGCAGGTGGCACTTGTCAGGTCCGGAGTCCCCGATCAGGCAGAGCGGCTCGCCCTTCTCGCCCCATTCGCAGGTGGCGAGCTCCGCCGGGAACGGTGGGCCGACATCCACGAAGCGTTCCTCAGGCTCGTCTATTGCCTGATCACCCATCGACAACTTGGCGCCTTGTGCTGACCATAGGCGACTGACGATTTGCCTCCGCTCACTGCAACGGGTCCGACTCCAAGAAGGTACGCATCTCGATGGCAAGACTGCGCATGTCTTCTCCAGGAGCATGGATCGTCGTCATCTCGAAACGCCACTCGTCGTCGGGGAGACGGTCGTGCAGCCCCCACGTCAACCGGACGTGTGATCCTGCGTGCTCGGCAGCCAGCGTCAAGTCGTCCTCAAGAGAGCGCCAGGCCTTGGTGCCGTTCCATCCTCGGAACTCTTCTGCCAGTTCGGCAAGGAAGACGTCGAGGCCGTCACCTTCCCAGGTCCTCACCATGACCTCGATCCGCGCGGACTCACCTTGAGCTGTCACGAGGAAGTCGCGCATCGGGTCATCACGCTCTTCCGGGAAGGAACGTGTCAACTGGTGGAAGCGCAGCCTGATCGCTCGATACCGGTCACCTCCGACGCGGACAACCGGGTTGGTCTCGTCTTCCTCCATCACCTGTGCAGGCTACGGGTACGGGATTCCCTGTGACCAGGAGTTTGTCCCTCCTGCCTGACATCGGTCTTCGGAGGAAGACGAACGCAGCTTCGACGCGGTCATCCCGTTAGGAGCTGTGAAGCCACCAGGGCGTGCCGGCCCTGACTGACCTGGCCTCGGGGGCAGGTGACCTGCCGGCGGTCGAAGTCGATGTGGAAGTTCAACCGGCCTCCGCGCGCTTGTGCTGCCATCGACCTTGAGTGCCGGCTCCGACCAGTGGCAGCGCTCCGGTCACGGAGAACGCGGGCCGCCACTGGTAGTCGCCCGCCGGACCATGGCCACCACCGGCGCAGAGACGGAAGGCATCCTCGAACACCCTGGCGGCCGACGCCACCACCGCGGCCCGAACTCGGTGTGCCGGCGCCCCGCGTATCGCACCGGCCGCCCTCGTTCCAGCTGAGGTGCACCGGGATTCAGATACCGAGCGCGTCGAACAGTGCGTGTACCACGCGGTTGACGCCGCCCGGGCCGGTCAGCAGAGCCTTGTCGTCCCGGTTGGTGAGGAACCCGCACTCGGCGATGAACGCCCGCTGGTTACCGGCCTCGACGGCTTTTCGGGTGCCGTAGTACTTTTTCAGGTTCTCGGTGTAGTTGTCGTCCCGAAACCCGCCCGACCAGCCGTGCTGTTCGTAGGCGTGTTTCCATGCCTGAGCGAGAGACTGCCCTGCGGCGTTGCGGTAGCCGACGCTCGCCCCCCGCGCGTTCTGATGGGTCGAGCCGTCGCAGTGGAAGGCGACGAACGCGTCGCCGGCGTACTTCTCCAAGGGCTCGTCGGCCTTGATGACCCGCAGGTGCCAAAGCTCCCGGCCCGGTGGACCGGGCTTTCCGAGTTCCTCGGCACAGGCATCGGCCACCGCTTTCACAAACGCCTGTTCCCCTGGTGTGCCGGTGGCGCCCGATGTACGGAAGCAATGACCCATCTGCACCACGAGGATCCGTGCGGTCGGTCTCTTCTCCTCGTCCTGAGACCATGGCGGGGCATCGGACTCCTCGGCCGTGGCGTGGACAGGAGCGGCTGCGGCGTCGGGGAGAGACGGGTCGTTTTCCGGGCCGCCTTCGGCCTCGGCGTTGGGTTCGTTCTCGTGAGTCACGTGGGCTCCTGCTGAGGTGTTTCGTTCCGCGGTGGCGTAACTGGGGACGGCCGGCGTTGTGAGGCCTTCACCCCGCACCTGCGCCGTCAGGCCGACCTCATCGATCTTCTCCCGGTGGGTCTCCGGCACCGTGCCGGTGCCGGACACCCACTGGGGAGTGACTGCTCGCCCGTGACCGTCGGCCTGGCCCGGCCCGGGCTGCCGGGGTGCGTGGCAGGCTTTTCGATCACCGTCACACCGTCCGCACCGCACCGCAACACGGCGCCGTCCATCGTGAGCCCGGTTCAAAAGCGTCGCCGGCCGGGCGCGGCTTCGCCCGGAGGTTCATGGCCGCCCCTCCTGTGCGGACGACCGGCACCCGACCGAGCGCACCCGCGGCCCTTTCGTTCAGGGCAAGGACGCCGGGGCGTGAACCGCCGTCCGGGCGGTGCCCGGCCCCGCTCTTCGCGGCGACCAGATGTGGGTACAGCGCGTCTTCGGCCTGCGCGGCGAGCCCCGACGTGGGCCGGCGGGGCACCACCTCGCCGACACCTCCGTCGCCACCACACGACTGGGGGACGCGAGTTGCACCCCCTACCGGCGTCGACTCCGTTGTTCTCCCCGGACAGGCAAAGGCGAAAGTTTCGACGTTGGCTCCGAAAGGGAGGACTCCGCCGGAACTTAATGGCCCGTCGACCACGGGGTCAATACCCGCGCACGCAGCGGGTCCAAGAGCCGTCAGGCTTTCGGAATGTTTCGGTTCCGGACTCCTTGACGTGTCGGAAGTCGGCTGCCTAACGTCGTCGTCGCTTCATGAGAGCCACGCGTGAACGCGCCTTTTCGGAATGCCTCGTCGTCGTGCCCGGCTGTGCGGTTCACGGAGCTGCCCCGCTGACGGTCGGCGCCATGAAGGGACGGCACCACCGTGCGAAGAACGTCATGGATCAGCACCCTCGCCTCCGTGGGAGTACTCGTGGTCGCGCTGATGACCGCCACCTCCACGGGCGGCGCGTCGAGCCTGCCGGGCGCGGCATCGCCAGGGCGGCACTGGGTGAACACCTGGGCGGCGATGCCGCAGTTGACGGAGCCCGGCAACATGCCACCGGCGCCGTTCACCCAGGAGAAGGCCGTCCTCGTGGACAGCACCCTGCGCCAGACGGTGCGGGTCACGGTCGGCGGGGAGCGGATCCGGCTGCGCTTCTCCAACGCCTTCGGCGGCGCTCCGCTGCCGCTCACCTCGGTGTCGGTGGCACGCCCGGACGGCGGCCGGGCCGGGGTCGCCGGGATCGAGCCCGGCTCCGCCCACCCGGTCACCTTCCAGGGCGCCGGGTCGACGATCGTGCCGGTGGGCGCGCAGGCGGTGTCCGATCCCCTGCCGTTCCGCGTGGCAGCGGGGAGCAACCTGACGGTGACGATGTATCTGGCCGAGGGTCAGGCGTCCCTCGACATCACCTCGCATCCCGGGTCGAGGACCACGTCCCACCTACTGGCCGGCCGGCACGTCGACGCCGTGGACCTGCCCGGGGCGACGCCCACCGACCACTGGTACTTCCTCAGCGGGGTCGAGACGTGGGCGCCGGCGCGTGCGGACGCGGTCGCGGTCGTCGGTGACTCACTGACCGACGGGCGGGGTTCGACCACCAACGGGAACGACCGGTGGCCCGACCAGTTCTACGACCGTCTGCTGTCGCGGCCCGGCGGCACGGTGGACACCGCCGTCCTCAACCAGGCGGCGGGCGGCAACCGCGTACTGGACGACGGTCTCGGCCCGAACCTGCTCGCCCGCCTCGACCGCGACGTACTGGCCCAGAGCGGTGTGAAGTGGCTCGTCGTCTTCGAGGGGATCAACGACATCGGCACGGCGCCGGCCACGCCCACCGCGCAGAAGGACGTCGCGGCGCGGCTGATCGCCGCGTACGAGCAGATCGTCGTCCGCGCGCACGCCCAGGGCATCAAGGTGTACGGGGCGACCCTGCTGCCGTTCGGCGGCAACGAGCTGTACGACGACACGGCGGGTCTGCGGGAGGAGTCCAGGCGGACGGTGAACGCGTGGATCCGTGACAGCGGCCGCTTCGACGCGGTGATCGACTTCGACGCGGCGGTGCGGGCGCCCGACGCTCCGGAACGGCTGCTGCCCGCCGCCGACGTGGGCGACCACCTGCATCTGAACCCGTACGGCTACCGGGCACTGGCCGACGCGGTGCCCGTCCGACTGTTCCGATAGCCGCGCGGACAGGCGACGCGTCGCGCGCTCCCCCCACACCTCCACCCCGCCCCACCCCACCCGCCCACCCCCGCCCCCGTTCCTTCCGTTCCGGAGGTCGAGTTCATGAGCAGGTCTTCCGAAGGCGGCACCCCCGCTTCCCCGTCCCTCCGCCGGCGTACGGTGCTGGCGGCGGCCGTGGCCACCGCGATGGCCGCCGGTGCCGTCCCCTCCTCCGCGACGGCCGCCGTCCCGGCCTCGCCGTTCGGGTCGGGTGCCGCCGCCGGGAGACCGGGGTCCGAGTCCGGCCCGTATCGCCGGTTCGTGTCCTTCGTCCCCGTCAAGAACGCCTTTCCGCTGGTGGCAGGCGGCCGGGCAGCGCCACTCGTGGCCGCCGAAGGCGATCACCCGGGCGTGGTGCGGGTCGTCGGGGATCTGCGCACGGACATCGGCCGGGTGACCGGCACCGAGCCCGCCGTCACGCACGACCTGCGGAAGGCAGGGGCCCGCGACATCGTGCTGGTGGGCACGCTGGGCCGCAGTCCGCTGATCGACGGCCTGGTAGAAGCCGGGAAGCTCGACGTGTCCGGTGTCGCGGGGAAGTGGGAGACGTCCCTCCAGCAGGTCGTGCGCGACCCGCTGCCGGGTGTGCGGCGCGCCCTCGTCGTCGCGGGCAGCGACCAGCGCGGAACGATCTTCGGGACGTACGAGGTGTCGCGGCAGATCGGAGTGTCGCCCTGGCACTTCTGGGACGATGTGCCGCCGCACCGCCACGACGAGCTGTACGTGCTGCCGGGCCGCCACACGCAGGGCACCCCGGCGGTGAAGTACCGCGGCTTCTTCATCAATGACGAGAACCCGGCACTCGGGACCTGGGCCCCGGCGTACTTCGGCCCCGGCCTGGCGCCCGGGTACCCGAACGGCTTCAACAGCAAGTTCTGGGAGAAGGTCTTCGAGGTCATGCTGCGGCTGAAGGCCAACTACCTGTGGCCCGCCGTGTGGGGCCGGGCCTTCGCCGAGGACGATCCGGAGAACCACGCGACCGCCAAACGCTACGGCGTTGTCATGGGGACTTCCCACGAGGCGCCGATGATGCGGGGCATCGAGGAGTGGAACCGCCACGCCGTCGCCGCGCAGCGCGACGCCGCCGGCGACATCACCGTCCCGGGGCATGACCCGTACGGCGGCACCGGCGAGTGGAGTTACCGCCGCAACCGCGCCGCCATCGAGGCGTACTGGCGCGACGGTGTCCGCCGCATGGTGGAGCAGGGCTTCGAGGGCGTCGTCACCCTCGGCATGCGCGGCAACGGTGACGTCAGCCTGCCCGACGGCGACGGCATCGAGCTGATGGAGTCCATCCTCGCTGCCCAGCGCC
Source organism: Streptomyces sp. WG7 (assembly GCF_049975785.1). Lineage (NCBI taxonomy): Bacteria > Bacillati > Actinomycetota > Actinomycetes > Kitasatosporales > Streptomycetaceae > Streptomyces > Streptomyces sp. WG7. The sequence continues at coordinate 179,900 of NZ_JBNGGE010000011.1, read as the reverse complement.
GCATCCTCGCCGAGGAGGCCGGGGCCGACCGGCTCACCGAGATCCCGCAGGTGCAGACGCTCTACAAGGAAGTCCAGCGGTACTGGGCCGAGGGCCTGCGCCCGCCCGACGACGTCACGGTGATCTTCTGCGACGACAACTGGGGCAACCTGCGCAAGCTCCCGGACCGGTCGATGGAGCCGCGCGCGGGCGGCTACGGGATCTACTACCACTTCGACTACGTCGGCGGCGGCCGCAACTACAAGTGGGTCGACACCGTCAACCTCGTCTCCACCTGGGAACAACTCCACCTCGCCTCCACGTACGGCGTGGACCGGCTGTGGGTGGTCAACGTCGGCGACATGAAGAACCACGAGCTGCCCCTTCAGTTCTTCCTGGACTACGCCTGGGACCCTGACCGATGGCCGCTGGAACGCCTCCCGGAGTGGGAACGGGAGTATGCGGAGGAGAACTTCGGCCCCCGGTACGCCGCCGCGATCGCCGACGTGCTGCACGCGTACGGTGTGCTCCAGGCCCGCCGCAAGCCCGAACTGCTGAACCGCCGGATCACCCTGGACCCGGCGAAGGAGCCGGCCAGCGACTCCTCGGCGGTGGTCTACGACGACCGGCAGAGCCCGTACCACCTCAATCACTACCGGGAGTTGGAGCGCGTCACCGGCGAGTGGCGGCAACTGGCGGCGCGCGCCGAGCGGATCGGGGCGCGGCTCCCGGCCGAGCGGCGGGACGCGTTCTTCCAGATCGTGCTCTACCAGGTCAAGGCGACGGCGAACCTGTACGCGCTGCGCGAGGCGGAGTTCACCAACCTCCATTACGCGGCACAGGGCCGGGCGGGGACGAACGCCCTGGCGGACACCACCGCCGCGCGTTTCGCCGACGACCGGGCGCTGTCGGACCACTACAACAACGAGTTGGCCGGCGGGAAGTGGAAGGGCTTCCAGACCCAGCCGAAGATCGGTTACGGGGATGTCGCGCGGTACGGTCCGGACGCGCCCTGGCAGCAGCCGCAGACACCGAACCATGTGGCGCTGCCCGACGAGGTGTTCCCGGCGGTCAAGCGCGTCGAGGTGCCGGCGGGGGCGGAGATGGGCGTCGGGATCGACGGCTCGGACGCGTGGTGGCCCGCCTCGGACACACCCGCGGTGCTGCCCGCGCTGAGCCCGTACCGGACCGCGCCCGACCCTTACGTCGAGGTGTTCAACCGCGGGCGGGAGGCGTTCGCGTACCGGATCGAGTCACCGGTGCCCTGGCTGACTGTCGAGCCCGCGCGGGGCCGGGTGACGGACCAGGTACGCGCGACGGTACGGGTGGACTGGCTCCGGGCGCCGCACGGCACCACCGAGGTGCCGCTGTCGGTGCACGGGCCGGGCGGCACCACGGTACGGGTGACGGCGCGGGCGGAGAACCCGCGGCTCGGGGTGCGCGAAGGGCGCCGGGGTTTCGTGGAGGCGTCGGGATACATCGCGATGGAGGCGGCACACGCCACCCGGACGGTGCAGACCGGTGGGGTGACCTGGCGGGAACTCCCGGACATCGGGCGGACGGGGTCCGGCATGACGCCGTGGCCGGTGACTGCACCGAGCCGCACCCCGGGCGGAAACAGCCCGCGACTGGAGTACGAGGTGACACTGACGACGGACCCGGGAACGGTGCGGGTGCTGGTGTACCTGTCACCGCGCAACAACGTGCTGCCGACGGAGGGCCAGCGGTACGCGGTGTCGTTCGACGACGCGACGCCCCGGACGGTGAACGTCACCCGGGTGACGGGCGCCGACGACACCTCGATGAACAAGCAGTGGGAACGGAACACCTCGGACAACACCAACCTGACCGTCACCGAGCACCCCCTCTCCGGCCCCGGCACCCACACCCTGAAACTCTGGATGGTCGACCCGACGGTGATCGTCCAGAGACTCGTGATCGACACAGGCGGCCTGGAGCCGAGCTATCTGGGCCCCCCGGAAAGCCACCGGGCCGATCGCACGGCGAGGCCGACGCGGACGGCCTGACGTCCGCCGGCTCGCCCAGTCCGGGCAGGCAGGCGACCTCACAGCCAGCCTCCCGGGCGACGCGGACGAGCGGCAGCAAGGCGCTCGGCGGCGGAGCACGTCTGCGTGGAGCGGTCAGTCCACCACGCGCAGTACCAGCCGCACGACGCTCATGACTCCTCGCCCGATCCACCCGAGCAGCCCTGTCTCCACGGCCAGCTCGGCAGCGTCCGCGGCCGCATCCCCCCGGTCCGACCGGGAAGAGCACCGGGAACAGGAACGAGGCCAACGGCGCTTCTGCGCACCGCACTTCCTACACATCACCATGGCCTCATTCTCTCCTTGCCTCCGGACCGCCCGTACACGCCCCGCCCGCCCGTCCGCCTTCCTCGGCCGCAGTCGCGTGGGCGGTGGCGAACTCCGCCATGCCGTCATGGGTTCACGGACTGCGCCCGGGCTGCGGTTGCCGCTACAGGGTGATGACGATCTTCCCCTGGGTGTGGCCGCGTTCGGCATCGCGGTGCGCTTCGGCGATCTCGTCCAGCGAGTAGGTTGCGGCGAGGTGGGGCGTGAACCTGCCCCGGCTGCCCAGTGCCGCACCCTCCGCGAGCACCGTGGCGTCGTTCTCCGCGTAGAGGTGCCGTACTCCGAGTTGGCCCGCGCGTGCCGCGTCGGCGACCGTCACGACGCGGTCCGCGTCGCCGGTGATGGCGACGAGGTCGGGGAGCGAGCCGGAGGCGGCCATGTCGAGCGCGGCGTCCACTCCCGCCGGGGCGAGTTCGCGGACTCGATCGGCCAGCCCTCGGCCGTAGGTGGTGGGCAGGGCCCCCAGCGTGCGCAGATAGGCGTGCTTGCCCGTGCTCGACGTGCCGATGACGGTGGCTCCGCGGGCCACCGCCATGGCGACGGCGGCGCTGCCCACTCCACCGGCTGCTCCTTCGATCAACAGCGTGCGGCCGGACAGGTCGCCGAGCGCGTTGAGCCCCCGGCCCGCGGTGGCGACGGCCAGCCCGGCCCCGGCGGCCTGTTCCAGCGTCCACGGTTCCGGCACCGGGGCCCAGGCGGTCAGTGTGGCGTACTGCGCGGTCGCTCCGAATATGCCGCCGAGGCCGAATACCCGGTCACCGACGGTGACGCCGGTGACGCCTTCGCCGACCTCGTCCACCACACCGGCGGCGTCGCGACCGGGGATCGCCGGGAAGCCGACCGGGAAGTGCGCGCGGACTTCCCCCGAGCGCAGCTTCCAGTCGACCGGGTTGACGCTGGCCGCAGTGACCTGGATACGGATCTCACCGGGACCGGCGTGCGGCTCCGGGACGTCCTCGATGACGAGTACGTCGGCGGGGCCGTAGTCGTGGTAGCGGGCAGCACGCATCATTACTCCTCTGTCGGCATTGCTTGCTTCGGAAACTAACTTAGAGTGTAAAGCTTTCCGCGGCAAGTACCTGAGAGTCACTCACCATGGAAAGTGTTTTCGCGCTACGATCGCGCGTGTGGAAGCGAATCACGAGCTTGTCCCGGCCGAGGCGGAGACGTGGGAGTCGCTGCTGTCGGTGCTCCTCTGGCTTCCGGCAGCGCTGGACGGACGGCTCAAGCAGCAGGGACTGAGCCATCACGAATTCCTGATCCTGTGGTGCCTGACGCAGCACCGGGGCCGCACGCACACCATGAGTTCACTCGCCGAGCTGTCCCGGGTCACCCCGTCGCACCTGTCCCGTATCGCGTCCCGGCTGGAGCGACAGGGCTGGCTCGTGCGCGAGCAGGACCCCTCGGACGCCCGCGTCACGGTCGCATCGCTGACGGAGGCGGGGTCGCTGAAGTACGCCCAGGCGGCGCCCGGCTACTACGCGGCCCTGCGCGAGCACCTCTTCGGCCGGCTCACCGAGGAACAGGCCAGACAACTCGGCGGGATCGCTGCGCGCATCGCACAGTCCCTCGATCCCCGCGCAGGCTGAGTCAGTCAATGGGCTCCGCCGCCGTGGGTACCGCCGGCCCCGCCCACCTGGGCGAGCTCGTGGAGCCCGGGACGGCGGCGCGTGCGTCTTCCCGGCCGTGGGCCAGGGCGATCCGCGACGCCAAGGCGTCCTCCGGCATCCGGGGATCGGCGGATGTCACAGGCCGGCCGACGGAGGCGGAGAGGTGAGCGGCTGCCCCCAGACGCGGAGCACCTGGTGGTCGGTGTATGCGTACACCAGGCGGTAGGCGGAGGCCGCGTCCGGGCTGTGGCGCAGTTCTTCGAGGTAGTGGTGGGCTTCCTGCTCGCTCTGGCGGGGCGTCCCGCACATCTGCCAGGCCTGCCCGTTCCACATCTCCGGGATCCAGCGTTTCCTCGGCTCGGGCTGATCGGAACGGATGCCGTACTGGCTCTGCACCCTCAGGGGCGCCGCCTCGTCCCCGGACGCAGGCGCAGGGCTGTCTCCTGAGCGTGGCCTGGGAGTGCGCAGGCCGGCCCGCCGACGGGTCTCACACAGCAGGCACCCGTCGAAGGCGTCGGGATCGACCGGGCCCGTGGGGTGCTCAGGACAGCGAGTGGTGGGCTTGGGCGTACTGATGGCGTCGTTCAGCAGGGCCAGCGATCGCTCGAGGTCCTGCCGGATCTCTTCCACGTGGGGGATGGCGTCTGCGTTGTCGAGGCGTTGCCCGTGCTCCCCCGCGACGCGCAGGGACCGGCCCAGTGCAACGAGTTGGGCGTGATTCACGGGTGCCTCCTCCGGGAGCGGCCGGGCCGGCGCACCGGCTCGGTCTCTCCATGCATGCTCGGGCTCTTCAGACGCTGCGGGTCAGGCGTAGCCGCATCGCCCGCCACAGTTCACCGGCACCTCGGCTGGTGTCGGGCCGGCTGCGGTGCAGGCCGGGACAGCAGGCGTCGTGCGCGACTTTCGCACTGCCGTAGTCACGGTGATGTGGACCGGGCCACGCGATGCCACCAACGAGATGGTAGACCTCGGTGTCGGCGAAGAGTCTGGCCGGGTAGTCACCGGGCACCAGAGCGATCCACGCCTGCTCCACCTCGGGCTCCCCGCCCTCGAGGACGCGGACCGGGTCGGGACCGGCCTGGGGCCGGTAGATGTTGACACCGTCGAAGTCCATGGTGCGGTGACGGTGCGTCGCCACAGTGCAGCGCGGGCACGGGACCGTCAGCTTTCGCCCCCACGCCGGCATCGGCTCTCCCGGTTCCTGCCGAGAAGGTGCCCTCACGTCCGCTCAGCCTCCCAGGTGTGCAGACCCGCGCCCCGCCACGGCATGGCCACGTAACGGTGACGAGGACAACTCTCAGAATAACGCCACAGACTGACGGGCCGACAGCTGTCAGCGAGCACGTCCAACGGCGCGACCTGCCGCCGCTGGCACAAGGCCTGCGGCCGTAGAGCCTGGTACCGGGTGGCAGGCAGCACATGGAGGCGGCGCTGCGTGACCGCGCCGAAGACGGTGACCGTGGCGCCCTGTACGTCCTTGTTCGACTGATGTGCGAGACGGGTCGGGTGCGAGAAGCCCAGGAGGTAGTCCAGGACATCGGCCCGGAGGACCAGTACGCCCGCGAGATTGTGGCCAGAGAGTGCTGGCCACAGGTGTCCGGCCATGACTTTCTCGTAAAGCTGCCGGTGTCGACCTCGGTGAGAATGTCGATCGAGCTTGACCAGGCGTTTCAGCTTGGCGCGGGTGCCTTCGAGTTCTTCGGCAGCGGTTCGCGGCCCGGGGCTTGGCAGACGCCCCTGGCAGACAACGTTCGCCCCGCCCGCCGTGACCGGTCAGTGGCAGGGACGACACGGGGGGCGGGGGGGGCGGGGCACGGTCTCGTGTGCGGGAGCGCGCTCAGCCGGGTGTCTCTTGCCCCCGGCTCTCACTCGAAGTCACGGGCAGCGGTGAGGCCTTCGACGAACGAACGGAAGTCCGGGGCGAGGACCAGTTCCGTGTCGAGGTCCGCCTCGAACCAGGTGACGGACGGTTCCCCGTGTCGGCCGCAGGCCCGGTAGTCGAGCCCGATCCAGCACGGACCGTCACCCGAGACCAGAACCACCGCGGCGGGCAGCCCCCATTCCCCGAGCAGGTACGGGCTGTCGAGCAGGGACATCGCTCCCTCGCGACGGCCGATGCCCATCACGCTGTCGAACGGGACGTGGTCGGCGCTCCAAGAGGTCGGCCGGCTCGTGGGGAAGGCATTGCGGCCGGCCGCGACCTGGCCCCCGTTTCGGTGGCGCAGCAGGTCGAGCAGGGAATTGGGGAGCGCGACGTTCAGCAGCCGCTGGGCCTCCGCAACCACCTGGTCGGTCAGGGCCGGCTGCACTGCGTACTCACTGCTGGTATCCCAGAGGGAACGCTGCAGATCCTCAAAGCGTGTCACGAGCAGCATCGTAGGAGCCACGCCCCGCGGTTGCCTCCCCACCAGAGATCAACTATTGGCGGCTTCTGGGCTCACCTCGGCGATCCCCCTTCCGGGCCGTCGGTCCTCGTCGCCGACCGCCTGACACATGCGTCGGTCGTCGTCCATTGGGGGGACCGTTGCTCTGTCGGGCGTCATGGGCGCGTGGCGGGGAGGGTTCCTCCGGGCGCGGTTGTTTCACTGGGGAGCAGGCCGGTCGTGAGGACCGAGCGCAGAGTCGCCCGCATGTCCGGAGGTCCGGTTGGAACCCCTGATCGCTCTGCTCGTCGGCTTCGGCCTGGCGCGGCTGGCCGGTGTGGCGGGAGTGGACGTGCTCGACGCCTGGCTGCCCTCGTTGCGGGTCGGGCTGGCGGTGATGTTCCTGTTCACCGGCTTCGCGCACTTCCACCACCGCCTGCGGGCGGAAATCGTCGACATGGTGCCACCGGTTCTGCCACGGCCCGATCTGCTGGTGACGCTCACCGGCGTCCTGCAGATCGTCGGGGCGGTCGGCCTGCTGATCCCGGCCACGGCGCTGTGGGCGGCGGTCTGCCTGATTCTGCTCCTCATCGTCCAGTATCCGGCCAACGTCTCCGCCGCCAAGCGCGGCACCAGTCAAGGGGACCCCATCGTCATGCGCACCGTTTACCAGCTCGTCTACATCGGCGCGTTGGCGCTGACGTTGATCTGACTGGCCCGGCAGGGGAAGGCGAAGTGAGTCGAGGCGATACATACGACGTCGCGATCGTGGGCTCCGGCGCGGCCGGGCTGTGTGCGGCGCTGACCGCCGCGGTGGCGGGCGCTTCGGTGGTGGTGCTGGAGGGCAGCGACCGGTGGGGCGGCGCCACCGCTGTCTCGGCGGGCCAGGTGTGGGCGCCGGGCAACCACCACATGCCCGAGGTGGGGGTCACCGACGACCCCGAGGAGGCCCTGGCCTATGTGTGCGACCGCACTCGAGGGCGCGACCGTAGTCTCGTCACCGCGTTCGTGCACGCCGCACCCCGGATGGTCCGGTTCGTGGAGGAGCACTCACCGATCCGCTTCACGCCTACCACCCTGGCCGACACCTTCACCGAAGCGCCCGGCTGGCGACCGCGCGGCCGCAACATCGAAGTCGCCCCGGTCGGTCTGGGTGACCTGGGCGATCCGGCGGACCTCTTCTGGCCGCCCCCTTTCTTCTCACCGGTCTTCACCAACGAGGAGATCACCCAGCTCCACCTGGTGACCGGCGGATCACCCCCTGCCGACCTGATCGAGGAGCGCACCACGGCCGGACGGGCGACCTTGGGCCAGGGGCTGGTGGCCGGTTTGCTCCATGCCTGCCGTTCCGCCGGCGTCCGCCTGCTCAACCGGCACCAGGTCACCGCTCTCACCACGACCGGTGAGCAGGGCAGGGTGACGGTCACAGGGGTCCGGGTGGAGGGCCGGCGTGCCTTCCCGGCACGGGCCGTGGTACTGGCCTGCGGCGGCTTCGAACACGACGCCGGCCTGCGCGAGAATCTGCTGGACGGTTCTTACGCCCACCCCGTCACGCCTCCCGTCGGCCGCGGCGACGCCCTGAGGCTGGCGGCCGAAGCGGGCGCGGCACTCGCCCACACGGGTGAGTGCTGGTCATGGCCGGTCATCCAACACCCCGGTGCCGCCTGGCCGGACGGGACGCCCCGGCCGGAACTGGTGATCGCCGAGCGCATGCTTCCGCACGTCATCTGGGTCAACTCCGCCGGCCGTCGCTTCGTCAACGAGTCCAGCCACAATGCCGCCCTCGCCTTCGCCGAGACCGACCCCAACACCGGACACCCCCGCAACGTGCCGGCCTGGGCCATTGCCGACGCCCAGTACCGCGCCCGCTACCCCTTCGCCGGCGCCCGCCCCGGACAGCCGCTGCCCACGCACGCCGTCCAGGCGGTTACCCCGGCCGAACTCGCCGAACACACAGGCATCGACGCTGCGACACTCACCTCGACGCTGCGGCGCTTCAACACGTTCGCCGCGCAGGGCCTCGACCCCGACTACGGCAGAGGTGCCACGGTCTACGACCGCGAAGGCGGGGACCCTGCCGCGCCCCACCCGAATCTCGGCACGGTCATCGAACCGCCGCTGTGCGCCGTGCCGGTCCTGGCCGGCTCGGTCGGCACCAAAGGCGGTCCTCTCACCGACGCGCGTGCCCGGGTCCTGCGCTGGAACGGCACGCCCGTACCGGGCCTGCACGCGGCGGGAAACGCCATGGCCGCCGTGATCGGCCCCGGCATCATCTCCCCGGGCGCGACCATCGGCTCCGCCCTCACCTGGGGCTGGATCGCCGGCACCACCGCGGCGGAGAGCAGATCACCACTGAACCGCTCCGGGCCTGATGGGGGCTCGACTCCCTGAGCGGATCGAGTCATGGCCCGCCCGTCCCCTTACCCGAAACGCGCGGGTCCGGGCAGCATGCTGCCCGGACCCGCGCTGCCCTCAGTGTCAGCGGCTCATCAGCGCGAAGACGCCCCAGCCGAGGTACTCACGGCTGTACTGCACGTAGCGGGCGGGCCCGGTGGCGAGTTCGGTCCTCACCTCGGCGGCCAGCTCGTCATCGGGGTTCCGGTCGAGCCAGCGGCGGAGGTTGAGCCACTGCGCCGCCTGGTACCGGTCCCAGCTGTCCTGGTCGGCCAGCACCATCTCCACGACGTCGTACCCGAGGTCGCCGAAGTGCCCGAGCAGCTCCGGCAGCATCCGGAAGTCGGCTCTGCTGCCGGCGTGGCAGCCTTCGACGACGTCCTGAGTCGGCGGTGCCTGACGCCAGTACGGCTCGCCGATCAGCATGAGGCCGCCCGGGCGGAGGCTGCGGCCCAGCAGCTCGACGGTGCCGGCCACGCCGTCGCCGATCCAGGTGGCGCCGATGCACGCGGCGAGATCGACCGGGTCTTCCGCGACGTAGCCGGAGGCATTGCCGTGGACGAAGTCGACCTGATCGGCGACTCCGAGTTCGGCGGCGCGGACCCGGGCCTTCTCGGTGAACACCGTGCTGATGTCCACCCCCGTCCCCGTGACGCGGTGGTCACGAGCCCAGGTACACAGCATTTCGCCCGTACCGCTGGCGAGGTCGAGCGCCCGCGTGCCCGGTGCCAGACGGAGCGCCTGGCCGAGCGTGGCGAGCTTGTCAGCGGTGAACGGGTTGTGGATGCGGTGACTGCTCTCGCGAATGGTCCAAATGCGTGGAAGATCCACAGGAGGGATTCCTTAGATTCGATGAGGTCCTGGCGTTCCTGGAGGGCGGCCGTCCGCAGTCGGCCACCACTGCTTGAACCGTCATCAAATGCACCCCGCTCGGACGTCTCGATCTTGAACTCGTGCAATCTAGAGCTCTCCCGGGCGACGTGTCCACCGATTTCGTGCGGCGCTGCCGGCCACGCGCGACCTCTGGACACCGGTCGGTGGCCGGGCGGCGTCCTCGTCCAGGACCCGGTGCTCGCGCTGGTCGGCGGGCAGGCGCGGCCGATGTCATGTCACGGTCTGACCAGGAGGACGTCAGACCCGCTCCAGGGCCCGATGCGGCCCACTGGGAAGCTCCGCCCTGATCGCGTCGCCCGGGCGCACCGTGCCGCCTTCCTTCACGATGCTCATGATTCCGGCCTTGCGTACGATGTTCCCGGCCTCGTCACGGCCGACGACCTGCTTCAGGAGCCCCTCCTGGAAGTTGTCGATCTGGAGGCAGGGATTCCGCAGGCCGGTCACCTCGAGGACTGCCTCGTCGCCGATGCGTAGCAGGGTGCCAACGGACAGGCCGAGCAGATCGATGCCGCGGGTGGTGATGTTCTCGCCGAGCTCGCCGGGCGCCACCGGGAACCCTTCTTCCCCGACCTCGGCGAAGAGCTCCTCATGGATGAGGTGGACCTGCCGCAAGTTCGGCTGGGTGGGGTCCTGTGCGACGCGCGAGCGGTGCTTGACCGTCACACCGGCGTGTACGTCGCCCTCCACACCGAGCCCGGCGAGCAGTGTGATGCTGTCGCGGTTCGGCTTGGTGAACGCGTACTCGCCGTTGCTGCTGACCGCCGCCACTATCCCGCTCATACCTCGGACCCCCTCCTCAGGAACAATGATCAGCCACGACCCTAACCTTCGGACCGCCGGGCGCGGCAGCCACCGTCAAACGCGGGTCAGGCCGTAGGTACTCGTTCCGGGCAGCTGAGCACCGCAGGACTCAACCCGGCGCGGAGGAACGGCCGTTCGGCGGCCCGACCGCTCCTCGAACCGTGCTGAGGGAGGGTCGGGCCCTGCACGCGAGATCGTCCCGGCCGAAATGAACAGAACCTGCAGCAGTGTGTGAACCCGTGCTTCCGTGCTTCCGTGCCAGTACGGACACGAGGACGGCTGAGGGCCGGCCCCTCACGAGGCGCAGCGTTGCCTCGTACGCGCGAGCCGGAAGTCCGAGGGGGCGACCCCGTACGCCTTGCGGAAGGCGCGGCTGAAGTCAGCCGCGTGGCGGAAACCCCACCGGGCAGCGATAGCGCTGATGGGGTGCGTGGCCAGGTGAGGAGCGGTCAGGTCGTAGCATGCGCGTTCCAGTCGCTGCTGCCGTATCGAGGCGGCCACCGTGATGCCGCGCTGCTGGAAGAGGCGTTGGAGGTGACGGCGCGAGATGTGGTGTTCGGCGGCGATCTGCGCGGGAGTCAGCTCGGGATCCTCCAGATGCCGCTGGATGTAGTCCTGGACACGGATGAACAGGCTGCCGTGGGCCTCCTCCGACGTGGCGTCCTCGCGCGTGTGCGCACCGAGCACCCCGGCGAGGAGTTCCAGCAGAACGCCGGAGAGCCGGTGCGCCTGTGCGGCGGAGAAGCTGCCGGGGTGGCGTAGGAGATCGACGAGCAGGCGCGACAGTGTCAGGCCGAACACGTTGTGCTGCCGCAGGGGCGTGACCAACAGTGAGTCCATCAGGTCGGTCGGCAGCGGGACCAGTTCCTTGGGGATCTGGAGCCGCAGCGCCACCAGGGACGAGGTCACGACATCGTGATGCTGGTGGGCGCGAGGGCCTCCGGCGTGGAACACATGGGGGCAGGAGGTGTCGGCCAGGAACATGTCGCCGGGTGTGAAGACCCTGGACCGGGCCGAGTTCCCCAGCTTCAGTTCGCCTTGCAGCGGGAGCACGAGGTGGTACTGGTCCGGGTCGACCGCTGCCCCGTGGAACGGCGTGCCCACCGCTGCCGCCGGCGGCTGGGCTAATCGGAGGAGTCGGAGGGCACCGAGGTCGAGCCTGTCGGCCAGCTCATGGAGGTGCTCGGGAGAGTCGATGGCCAGGTGGGACGGCCAGGGCATCAAGTCGATCTCGTCGCCCCACTGGTCGAACCGCTCGGCCGCGGGAAGCTCCTCGACTCTCAATCGCTCGGCTTGCATGCGGTTTACACCTTCCCCCGAATTGGTGGCGTAGACCAGGTGACTGTACCTGGCGCATACCGTCAAGGAGAAGTCCCGTTCTGCTAAGGACTACGTCTCGACGCCTTGGCAGACTCACTGACGTCACCGATGGAGGCAGTCCGGAATCTGCTGCTACGGAACGGGGGGTGATCCAATGGATCTCCGCTATCCGGCTTACTGCGTGGCCAACCCAAGATTTTACGAGACCCCGGAACGAGTGTCTCTGGATGAGGGTCGGGTGGACTATGGAAGCCACATTGAAACGCCGCCCGGATGGCGTCGCTCGGTCGAAGAGCAGTGGACCCGTATCCAGCCTCCGGCCGGAACGCCGAAACTTCCCGTGCAGGGCTGGAAGATACATGTTTCCAGCACTCCGGAGAATGCCGTCGAAACCTTGAAGAAGGTGGCCGACCACTGTTTCAGGCACACCCTTCACTTCAAGTTCCTTCCGCACTCCCTGGTCATGCAGGCGAGAAGCGCGAAGTACGCTCCCCGTGAAGCCAGCGGAAAGTTCATCACCGTCTACACCCGGAGCCCCGCGGAGCTGCGCAGAACGCTGGAGGACCTTGATCTGGAAATCGGCGGCTGGCCGGGACCGTACATCCTCAGCGACCTGCGCTGGAACGAGGGGCCGCTGTACGTCCGGTACGGGGCCTTCATGCTCCGGTTCGCCCACGTGGACGACGGCACCCAGGTCGCTGCGATCGAACGGCCCGACGGAGTGCTGGTGGCCGACCACCGCGAGCCGCGCTTCGTACTGCCCGAATGGGTCGAGGTTCCGGACTTCCTCGCGGAAACCGTCCATCCTCGAATGTCCGGCGAGCAGCCCTCGGAATTTCCGTACGACGTACTCGGAGTTCTTCATTTCTCCAACGGCGGCGGCGTCTACCGAGCCCGCCGACTCCGGGACGGAACGGAACTCGTCCTCAAGGAAGGCAGGCCCTATGCAGGACTGGACCGCACCGGTGAGGACGCGACTGCGCGGCTGCGGACGGAGTACGCGGTCCTGTCTGATCTGCAGGGACTTCCCGGCATCCCGCAGGTCTTCGATTACCACACCCTCGGCGGGCACGATTTCATGGCCATGGAGCATGTCTACGGCCAGTCCTTGCAGAGCTGGGTCGCACAGAACTACCTCTTCCTTTCGGGAACCGGTGACGGAAATGAGACCCAGGAATACCGGGAATCGGTGGACGTCATCATGGATCAGCTGGAACAGGCGGTACGGAACGTCCACGAGAGGGGGTACGTGTTCAACGACTTGCACCCCGGTAACGTCATGATTGACGAGGATCTCAACATCTCGTTGATCGATTTCGAAGCCGTGCAACGGCAAAGCGATGCCGGTCCGCGGCCACTCGGCGTTCCCGGATTCGCCGCACCCGACTCCTTACGTGGATTTCAGGCCGATCGCTACTCGCTCAGCGCCATCCGCCTGTGCCTGTACTTTCCGCTGATCTCACTCCTCGCGCTCTGCCCGGCCAAGGCGGCCACGTTCATCGACACGGCCCGGGACCGTCTGGAGCTGGACGAGGACGTGGTGACGGAGCTGCGCCGTTCCCTGGCGGCTCCCGGCCCGGCCCAGTCAGGCCTGCGACCCGCCGACCCGGAGCTGGCCTTCACCACGGCGGCCGGCCCCTGGCACCTCCAGGAGAGAGCGCTCCAGGCGTCGATCCGCCGTACGGCCACACCGGATCGGCAGGACCGGCTCTTCCCGGGCGACATCAATCAGTTCTTCCACGGCGGCGGCGGAATCGCCTTCGGTGCCGCCGGGGTGATCGACGCCCTGCACACCGCGGGAGGCACCGAACTCGACCCCTACGTCGACTGGCTGGAGCACGACATCTTCACCAGCCGTGTCCCACGGCTGGGGCTGTACGACGGAGCGGCCGGAATCTGCCGGGTCCTGCACCGGATGGGCCGTACGGACACCGCGTTCGCGATCTACGACAAGGTGGCCGAGGAGAGCGCGGGGCTGTTCGGGACGAAGTTGTTCGACGGTCTGTCCGGAATCGGACTGACCAGCCTGGACTTCTATCGTCGCTCGGCGGAGCCCCGCTTCCTCGACCACGCCGTCCACGCCGCGGGCGTCGTCGAGGAGGCCGTCGACTCCGGCAGGTTCGCCGTGGGTGCGGGCTCCCTCTCCGCCGACTCGCTGCTCAGGGACCGGAACGGAAACGCCGTCGAGAACTTCTGGGGCGGACTGCTGTACGGCTGGTCGGGACTGGCTCTCTTCATGATCCGGGTGTACGAGGTCACCGGCGAACAACGCTGGCGACGAGCGGCCGTTACCGCCCTCCACCGGGACCTGGACGAATGCGACGCCATGCCGGACGGCACCCTCCAGGTCAAGAACGGAGCCCGGGTGCTGCCCTATCTCGCGACGGGCAGCGCGGGTGTGGCCATGGTGGGTGACCTGCTCCTGCATCACGTGAGCGATGAGCGCATCGAGGGTGCCCTGCCGGAGCTGAGCCTCGCCTGTGTCACCGAGTTCAGCATCGGCGCGGGACTGTTCAACGGGAGAGCCGGGCTGATCGGCGCGCTGCACCAGGTGAAGCACCGCCTCGACTGGCCCGATGCGGACAAGCGCGTCGACGAGGGCGTGGCGTCCCTCAACCTCCACGCGCTGTGCGACGAGTTCGGCCTCGTCTTCCCCGGTGAGCAGAATCTCCGCGCCTCCACAGACCTGGGTACGGGATCGGCCGGCGTGCTCCAGCTCATCAACGTACTCGCGGGGAGGACCAGCGAACTGCTGCCGTTCCTCGGCCCAGAGCCGTGGACGCCTCCCCACCGTGACCCCTCGGCCACCGCGGCCGGCGCCGGAATCACCACCTCCGGGCAGCGCTGACCGCACCTCGCGGCCCTTGCCGCACACGGCCGAGAGCACCGCAGTTCGATCAGGGAGGGAGGTGAACATCATGGCGAACTTCGTACTGGGGCTTCAGGGAATGGAGTCCGAGGCGAACAACCAGGACGTCCTCGCGAGCAGCTGGACGTCGGTCTGCTGCAAGTGCAGCTGGGTCAGCACGAGCTGCTGACCCGACTCGGCCGCGTCGGGGGCGGGCCCACTGGCTCCGAGCCCTCGGCGTGGCCGGCCGGGACATCGGTGGAACGTACGAGAGAGCGGGTGGAGCGCCATGCCCTTCCTTCCGGAAGGACGACGATGAAGCAGGCCGGACGGGTGAGAACTCGTGATCTCGTGCGCTACATGCGTGGGCACGCGCTCGCCATGTCCCTCGCGGCGGTGCTCTCCCTCGTCGCCGCCGGCGGGACGCTCCTCCAGCCCGTGCTGGTGCGGTCGGTCATCGACGCCATCTCCGCGTCGCGGTCGACCATGGCTTCCACGGTCGCGCTGGTCTCGCTGCTGGTGGGAGCGGCCGTGATCAACGGGTTCCGGGACTACATGCTGCGGCGCGTCGGTGAGGGCGTCGTGCTGCGGATACGAGAGCGGCTCGCGGGGCATGTGCTGAGGCTCCCCGTCGCCGAGTACGACAGCCGCCGTACCGGGGATCTGCTCTCCCGCATCGGGGCGGACAGCTCGATGCTGCGGTCCGTCGTCACCTCGGGGTTGTTCGAGATCTTCACCGGGACGCTGATGATCATTGGCGCGGCGGTCGCCGCGTTCCTGGTCGACCCTCTGCTGTTCGCGGTCACCGCGGGGGGCCTCGTCGCCGGTTTCGCGGGAGCAGCGGTGATCGCGCACCGGACTCGCCCGGCCTCCGAGCAGGCCCAGGTGCTGCTCGGAGAAATGACGTCCGGACTGGAGCGCGCGATCGGCGGCGTACGGACGATCCGCGCCGCGCGGGCGGAGCAGCGGGAGACCGAGGCGATCGCGCACAGCGCCCGCCGTGCTTACGGGATGGGGCTGCGGCTCGCCCGACTGCAGGCGCTCACACTGCCCGTGGCGCACATCGCGACGCAGGGAGTGTTCCTGCTGGTCCTGGGTGTGGGAGGTGCCAGGGTCGCCTCCGGCGGGCTTTCGGTCGGTGACCTGGTGGCGTTCGTGCTCTTCCTGTTCTTCCTGATCATGCCGGTAGGTCAGCTCATCGGCGCCTACTCGCAGTTGCAGACCGGTCTCGGTGCGCTGCAACGCATCGAGGACGTGCTGCGCGTGCCGACCGAGACGGACGCGGACGTCGTAGGCGTGCAGCCGCCGCGAGAGGACGGAAGGGCTGCTGCGCTCTTCGGCGTCGGTTCCGTCCCCGCGCTCGCCTTCGACCGTGTGACGTTCGGTTACGGAAAGGGCGAGACGGTCGTGGAGGACATCAGCTTCACCGTCCCTACGGGCACCCGCACGGCCCTGGTCGGCCCGTCGGGCGCCGGCAAGTCGACCCTGCTGGCGCTGGCCGAGCGCTTCTACGACGTACGGTCCGGCGCGATACGGCTGCACGGGACCGACATCCGCGAGGTGTCGCGCGACGAACTGCGCAGTCGGCTCGGCTACGTGGAGCAGGAGGCACCGATTCTCGCCGGAACCCTCCGGGAGAACCTGTGCCTGTCCGCGCCGGGCATGTCCGACGACGACCTGACAGCCGTCCTGCGCAGCGTCAACCTCGACGGGATCGTGAAGCGGTCTCCGCTCGGACTGGACGCGCAGGTGGGCGAAGGCGGCGTCCTGCTGTCCGGCGGTGAACGCCAGCGCTTGGCCATAGCGCGTACGCTCCTCGCCGCGCCTCCGATCCTGCTGCTGGACGAGCCGACCAGCAATCTCGACGCCAAGAACGAGCAGGCGTTCCGCGCGGCGATCGACGCCGTCCCCACCGGCCACACGCTGCTGATCGTCGCCCATCGACTCGCCACCGTGGTCGACGCCGACCAGATCGTCGTCGTCGACCGCGGAAGGGTGGTCGGCGCGGGTACCCACGGCGAGCTCATCGAGTCCAGCACGCTCTACCGCGACCTGGCCTCCCATCAACTGCTCGTGGCCTGAAGGGAGGACCGATGAGCGAGATCCGCCGCGCCACCGGAGCCGACGACAGCGGCCCGGACCCGTACCGGGCGAAGAATCCGGGCATCGCGGTCGTCGGATGCGGACCACGCGGGACATCCGTACTCGAACGCATCGCCGCCAACATGCATCTCCTCGCCCCTGACGAACGCCTGGACATCCACGTCATCGACCCGTATCCAGCCGGTGCCGGACGGGTATGGCGCCACGACCAGTCCCCGCTGCTCTGGTCGAACACCCGGGCCGACGAGTGCACGCTCTTCACCGACGACACGGTCACCTGCCAGGGCCCTGCCGTCGAAGGCCCCACGCTGGAACAGTGGGCGCGGGATCTCGCCGCGGGACGTCTTCCCCTTCCGCCGGGCTACCAGCCGGCCCCAGGGGTGCGGGAGGAGGCCGCGCGCGTCCACGCCGGCTGGTTCGCCACACGGAAGCTCACGGGTGACTACCTCGCCTGGTCCTTCTGGCGGACCGCCGCTGCCGTGGCGTCCCGAGCCCGCGTCCGGACGCATCAGGCGCTCGCTGTGTCCCTGGGCGATCTGCCTGACGGCCGTCAGCGCATTCGACTCGACGACGGCGAGACCGTTGACGTGGACCTGGTGATCCTGGCGCAGGGCCACTTCCAGGTGAAACCGCAGGGTCCGGAGCCCCGGCTAGCCCAGCACGCGGCGGCCCACCGCCTCACCTACCAGCCGACGGCCTACACCTCCGACATCTCACTGGACGCGTTCCCCGCGGGCGAGCCCGTACTGATGCGCGGATTCGGGCTCACCTTCATCGACATCATGGTGCTCCTCACCGAGGGACGCGGCGGCCGCTTCCGGCGGGAGCCGTCGGGCGAGTTGTGCTACCTGCCGTCGGGCCGTGAACCCACGCTGTACGTGGGCTCACGCCGAGGTGTGCCGTACCGCTCGAAGTTCGCCTACGTCCTGCCGGGGCCGCCGCCCCGTATACCCCGCTACTTCTCCCCCGCCGACTTCGCCGACCACTCCCTGGATTTCGCCTCCGACCTGTGGCCCGCCCTCGCACGGGAACTGACCGTGGCCGGATACCGGGAGCTGGCCCACTCCCATCCCCACCGCCTCGGAGTCGACGCCGGGGAGTTCCTCGACCGGTTGGACGCCGCGCAGTGGCAGAGCCCTGAGTTCAAGGACCTGATCGAGCAGGCGGTGCCCGACAGCCGTGACCACATCGATGTCGACGGGCTGGACAGACCGCTGGCGACCCGCCGCTTCTCCGAGCCTGCGGCCCTGCGCACGTGGATGCTGAACTACCTCGCCGACGACCTGGAGCGAGGGCGGAACCCGCGGTACAGCGCTCATCTGGCCGTCTACCACGCCATCTTCTCGATCTCGCAGGCGCTGTGGGCCGTGGTCCAGCGGGGAGAGGTCGAGCCCGGCAGTGGAAGCCACAGCATGACGGCATTCTTCGACTTCTGCCGGTTCCGTACCAGTGGCCCGCCGGGACCACGTCTCGAACAGCTGCTGGCCCTCGCCCGAGCGGGCGTGGTCGACTTCGTCGGCGCGAACATGAAGGTGACCTGCCGAGGCGGCGTGTTCGAGGCGCGCACCAGCAGTCTGGACAGGGTCGTACAGGCCCGGGCTCTGATCGAGGCGCGCTTGCCGGGACGCGCTCTCACGCGCGTGGCCGACCCCCTGCTCCTCCACCTCATCGGCGAGCGTGCGATCAGGGAACAAGTGCAGACCGACCCCACCACCGGCCGGCGGCAGCCCACGGGCCTCATCGACACACTGCGTGCCCGCCCACTGGGGCTCGACGGCTCTCCGCACCCGAGACGCTTCGTCACCAGCCCGGGCGACTTCCCCCGGCCGCAGACCAACGACCCGTTCCTGCACCAGAGCGACGCGGTGGCCAGGGAGGCGCTCCAGGCACTTGTCGAGGCGCACAGCGGTTCCTTCGGTCACGCTTCGGCACCGTCTCCGATCCCACCTGCGCACGGTACTGCCCGACACCCGTCATGAGCGCGCCCGCGGCATCGGCTCATGGGCGGCCGGGCCGGGACACGCCTGCCGGGGTCAGAGGCTGATCACCCCGGTGCGCGTGTCGGTCATGTCCATCAGGGTCCACTTGCCGCCGATGCGGCCCCAGCCGGTGCCACGGGAACCGGCGCCGCCGAACGGCATGTTGATGTCCCACCAGTTGTTGGACTCGTTGACGAGGACCTGGCCGACCTCCATCTCCTCCATGAAGCGGAACGCGGAGGTCATACTGCGGGTGAAGACGGCCCCCTGGAGACCGAGGGCGTCGTCGTTGGCGATGCGCAGCAGGTCGTCCTCGTCGCGGCCGGTGATGATCGGGACGACCGGGCCGAAGGACTCCTCCTTGGACAGCAGGCTGTCCTCGGGGACGCCGTCGACCACCGTGAACTCGTAGTAGAGGTCGGTGGGCATGCCCTCGCGGCGCCGGCCGCCGGTGAGGATCCGCGCGCCGCGGGCACGGGCGTCCTGGATGTGGCGGTCCATCTTGGCCGCGACGCCCTCGTTGTTGAGGGGGCCGAGGACGGTCTTGTCGTCGAGGGGGTCGCCGAGGTGGACGCGCTCGGCCTCGCGCAGGACGGCCTCGACGAACGCGTCGTGGACGTCGGTGTGCACGACGACGCGCTCAGTGGCGCAGCAGACCTGTCCGGCGCAGGGGTAGGCACCGTCGACCGCGGCCTTGGCGGCGGCCTCGACGTCGGCGTCGGCGAGGACGACCAGAGGGCCGTTGCCGGAGCACTCCATCAGCGACCGCTTCAGCCCGGCCGCGGACTGGATCTTCGCGCCGGTGGCGGAGGAGCCGATGAAACCGATGGCATGGATGCCGGGGTGGCGGACGAGGGCGTCACCGAAGGCGCCGTCGCCGGGCAGGACACTCACCAGGCCCTCGGGGACCCCGGCGGCGGTGAGGGCCTCCATGGCCTTGAGCACGGTCAGTGGTGTGTTCGTCGGGGGCTTGACCACCAGTGCGTTGCCCGTGGCCAGGCCCGGGGCGGCGAACTCGGTGAACATCAGCAGCGGGAAGTTCCAGGGCGTGATGACCGCCCAGGTGCCCACCGGACGGTGGAAGGTGAACATCCGCTTGGAGGCGTCGCGAGAGGGCAGCGTCTCGCCGTGCAGGCGGACCGCGTCCTCGGCGTGCAGGCGGAACAGCTCGGCGGCCTCCGTCACGTCGGCGACCGACTCCGCCAGCGGCTTGCCCTGCTCCAGCGTCTGCAGCCGGGCGAGGTCGTCACGGCGCCGGTCGATCTCGTCCGCGATCCGGCGGCACAGCGCCGCGCGCTCCCAGACGTTGACCTTGGCCCACTCGGCCTGGGCGGCGTGTGCGGCGGAGACGGCCGCGTCCAGGTCGGCCGCCACGGGCAGCGGGACCGTGCCGACGTGCTCGCCGGTGGCAGGGCTGATCACGTCGCAGGTGTCGCTGCCGGCCCCGTCACGGAAGACGCCGCCGATGAACAACTGCTGGGACAGGGGAGGGACGGCCATGGCCATGGAAGGGGTCCTCTCAGCGCGACGGACGTTGCGGCAGATCAAACGTCAGCGCCATTTGGCCGTCAAGACACGCGATACGGCCACGTTCGTCATCGGCGATCGCCTGTGCGGCAGCCTTGACACCAGGTTCTTGCCGGTTCCGCAGGTCGGCGTGCCGCTGGTGGTGGAGTCCCGATGCTGTGGCCAAGGCCGGGGCTCCACCTCATTCCACCGCCGCGGATCCCGCATGGCCAGGGATCGCGAAGCGTGCACTGTGACGGCTCAGCACCCCACCGCCGGACCGCCGCGGGTGGCGGCCCGGGAAGGCCGGGGCCGCGCGGCTTCACCAAGCGTTCGACGCGCCCGTGTCGAAGAACGCCGCACCGACCACGCCGGCCGGCCCCCGGTGATCCCCCAGCGTGCGGTCATGCCGCGGGTGGTCGGCCGCTACGACAGCGGCGATCAGCGGATCACCCTGAGGTGGGTCACCGGCCCGGCGCGTGGTCCGGTCACGCCTGGGCCGGCGCGAGCACCACGAAGTCCGCGTTCGACGGATCGACGCACACGGCCAGCCGGCCGATGCCCTCCGCGTCCTCCGGACCCATCTGTACGCTGCCGCCGTGCTCGGTAACCGCGGCGACGGCGGCGTCGCAGTCGGTGACGGCGAAGACCGGGTGCCAGTACGATCGCCCGTTCGCCAGGGCGAGGTCCTGCTCGCGGACCTCCATGAGGCCGCCGTGCATGCGCTCCTCGGGGAGGCCGGCGGGAGTGATGAGAGAGTACGTGCCCCCGCCGCCCGGCAGTTCCATGTCGCCGAACCGCCAGCCGAGGACACCGCCGTAGAACTCCTTGGCCGCCGCCGCGTCGCTCGTGTACAGCTCGGTCCAGGACAGCGAGCCGGGTTCGTCCACCAGTTCGAGGCCTTTGTTCGTGCCCGGCTGCCATACGGCGAACTGGCCACCCGAAGGGTCGCTGTACTGGGCCATCCGCCCCCAGTCGTCGAGGTCCGTCGGCGCCACGCGCACCGTTCCGCCCGCGCTCCGCACGGCCTGGGTCGTGGCGTCCGCGTCGGAGACGCAGTAGTAGATCATCCAGGCGGAGCGCGCGCCTTCTTCGGTGAGCTTGCCGAGCCCGGCGACGGTCTTGCCGTCCCTGCGGAACATGCCGCCTTCCACGTCCTGTCCCATGGACTCGTAGTCCCAGCCGAGCACGGCGCTGTAGAAGGCCGCGGCGCCGCCGACGTCGGGGGTGCCGAGGTCGAGCCAGCAGGGTGAGCCCGGGACGAACTCGTTGGTGATCACGGCGATTCCCTTTCGCAGGTCCTGTGTGAACTCAGCGTGACACCTCTCGCTGACACTTGCCCGTTGTCCTGGGCCGCCCTGTGGCCCTCACCCCCACCGCGCGGACTCCGCGTCTCGTCCGTTTCCTTCGCGCCGACGCGGCGCCACCTCGGGAGGGGAGGGGCGCGCCGCTTCCAGGATGTGCGGGCAGCTCCGGTCACGCCCAGGGGGTCCTGGCGGCGACGGTGGAGTCCGGGCCGCGCGGCCGGTAGACGGCGAAGCCCAGGCTGGTGGTGGCTTCGGTCCGACCGGGCGGAGTGACGCCCGGGGCGAAGCGGCGGTCGAGGTACGGGTGAGACTGCGGGGAGAGCAGGACCCGTCCACCGCCGTTCAGGGTGCGGGCGAGGTCGTCGTCGGTGGGGCGAAGCCGTCCGCGGTCGTGCCGACCGCCTCGTCGCCGCCGATGGGCGCATAGGAGCCGGTCGGTCGGCCCGCCCGTGTCGGTGAGGACGGTGGTCAGGAGGGAACGGATGCCGGGGCCGGCGAGGTCGAGCGGCGGCGCGTACGGGGAGCGGCCGTTCAGTCCTTCCGGCGCGGCTGCGGCCGACAGGCCCGGCACGGCTCTCGCAGGGCGGCGCAGTGCCGGGCAGGTAGACCTCGGGAACGACCAGGTGGGTCCTGCGGTCCACCGCTCCGCGGCCGCGTCCTCGGGGGAGGGGCCGGCGGCCGGCCGGCCCGAGCGGCACACCAAGACCCTCTATGACATCGACCGGACCGCGGAGATGTCGAACTGGAGTCGGACCTTCTCGCTCACCATGGTGCCGCCCGCCTTCAAGCGCTGGTTGTAGACCAGGCCCCAGTCCCTGCGGTCGATGGTGGTGGTGCCGTCGAAACCGGCTCGTTCGAAGCCGAACGGGTCCAGGACCGAACCGAGGTAGTCGAGTTGCAGGTCGACGGGCCGGGTGACGTCGCGGATGGTCAGGTCCCCGGTCATGCGGAAGCTCTCTCCGCCCTCGTGGAGGGTGGAGGTACTGCGGAAGATCATCTCCGGGTAGCGGCGCACGTCGAAGAAGTCGCGGCCGACGAGGTGCGCGTCCCGTTGTTCCACGCCGGTGTCGACGCTGGCGACCCGGATGACGAGGTCGGCCCGCGACTGCGAGGGCCGGGCTCCGTCGAAGTACAACGTGCTGTCGTAGTCGAGGAAAGATCCCCGCACCGTGGTGACCATCGCGTGCCGGACGGAGAATCCGATGCGGCTGTGGGGTCGGTCGATGGTCCATCGCCCGGTCAGTGCGCGAAGTGCCGGGTCGAGCGCGGCACCCACGGTCGCGGTCTCCGGGACGGAGGTGCCGGTGTCGACGGCCGGGGCCGGCTCGATGACGTCGGTCTGGCGACGGCTGAAGATACCCATGATCGTGAGCCCTTTCCCATCTGATTGCTCCGTGCTGTCACGGTGTCGCCGGGCAGGCCTAACAAGACGGGTGGCCTCGTCCGGGTGCTTCCATGCGGTCGACTGCAAAGCTGCACAAGATCAACACGATGTGGGGGGTGCGCTGCCGGATGACGCCCGATCCGCACCCTCGACGCCGGGAAGGCGCCTGGTGTGGGCCGCGGCCCACGCCAGGCGCGTCTCCCCTTTTCCAGTGGCTAGTCCGGCGGCGTAGGCGTGTCGTGGGTGCGGTACATCGCCTGTACGTCCAGTTCCAGTTGGACGGTCGGACCGACGACTGCGATACCTCGGGCCAGCATGGAGCGCCAGTTGAGGGTGAAGTCCTCCCGGTGGAGTTCCGCCTTCGCGAGGGCCGCGCAGCGCAGCTCCTGGTCGTAACCCCCGTTGACCGTCCCGAGATAGGTGGTGTCGAGGCCGACGGACCTGCTGGTGCCGTGCATGGTGAGTGTGCCGTGCAGGGTCCACTTGGAGCCGCCGCGGTGGGAGAACCGGGTACTGGTGAAGTCGATGTACGGGTAGCGTTCGACGTCCAGGAAGTCGGCGGAACGCAGATGGTTGTCACGGGTGTTGTTGCCCGTGGTGATGCTGGCGGCGTCGATGCGCACCGACACGTGCGAGTCGGCCATGTTCGGTGCGACGCGGATACCGCCCTGGAAGCGGGTGAACCGGCCATGGACGTGGGCCATGCCCACATGCTTGGCGATGAACCGGATCGCGGTGTGCGGAGGATCGAACAGCCATGTTCCGGCTGTCGGAAGTTCCAGCCGGCGTGCGGGCTGGAGCTCGACACGTACCGGGGGCAGAGCCACCCCGGCGGCGATGTCGAGATCCTCGCGGGCGGGTGACAGGCTCTCGGCCACGGTCATCACGCTGTAGGCGCCCGGTGGGAGCGTCGCTATGAAGTAGCCGTGAGGGTCCGTGGTGCCACGCGTCACCACCCGGTGGCTGTCCGGCGAGGTCACGGTGACCTCGGCTCCGCCTATGGGCTGCCCCATGGGATCGACGACCTCGAAGCCGAAGGCCCCGGCATCAGGCGGCAGGGGGACCGAGAGGCTCGGTCCGGCACCGGAGGTGCCACGGGAACGCCGACGGCGGAGCAGCCCGAGGGCCATGGAGTTCACCTTTCCTCACATTCGTCACCGTCGCACGACCCGCTCAGCCAACTGCGTTCGCGGTCGCCAAGTTTCATCGACGACAGGAGGGCGGGCGCGGAGACAGCACTTCGTTGACGATCATAAAGCCGGTCGCGTGCGGGTCACTCGCCACCGCGGACGAGCTGTACCGACCCTCCGTCGATGGATGTGGGGTCGCAAATCAGTACATCAACCGGCCATAACGCCACACCTCGACTTCGCTTCTTTGCAGCAATGCCGTGGTGAAGGACACGGAAAGGGACCACTATGTTCACCAGCGATCTGCGGTTTCACCACCGGCCCGACACAGGTGAACGAGCGGCGCTTCCCCTGGCAGGAGGTCAGAAGGTCCAAGGGTCGAGGAGTTCAGGGATCCCGGCGTCGCGGCAGGGGCAGCGGCAGCGGCAGCGGCAGCCAGGCCACGGATCGGTGGTCCACATATCCTGCGGAGACGGCACCGCAGTCGGTCACCGCTCCGGCCCGGCCTCGGACCAGGATGTTCGCGGGGGTGGCGGCCGCAGACGGCGAGCCGTTCCGCCCGGGCACGGCGGGCTTTGACGGCCTACGACGTCGTCTGCGACGCGGCGGGCGTGTCCGGCCGGCCGTCCAGGTACGGCAGTTGAGCCGTCGCCTTCGCAGCGCGTCCGGCGACCCTCCGCCCGTCATCAGAGAGGGCAACGGTTCCGGCTTCGAACGTTGACGCGGAACTCACGCATCGGCAGCCGAAGTCGCGCGACCACTGACGGGGCATCATTGGCGCGGGACACTAGGCTTGCCGGTGTCGGTCCCGTACCTCGTCACGTTGCTGGAAGCCGGCTGACTTGTAGGTGGCGACGGCGCCGACGTTGGAGCTCGGGGTGCAGACGATCGCGCTGGATGAGCCCCGTTCCCGAAGAGCGGCCGCCGCAGCCACGCTGATCGCCTCACCGTAGCCTTGACGGCGGTGTTCCCGGTGTACCCCCATCGGCTCGAGCAGCCCGGGTCTGCCGGGACCGGCCGACCAGACCGTCACCGCCGCCACCGCGTTGCCTCGGTCGTCGTACGCGACGAGACACCGGGCGTCGGCGTACGGCAGGCCGGCCGCCATCGCGTGCCAGTGCTCGTGGGTGAATCCCGACCCGTCGAACGCCGACCGATGGACGGCGGTGAACACGTGCGCCTGCTCCGGTCCGATCACCTCGATCCGCACGGCCGGGTCGTTCACCGGCTTCGTGAGGTCTCGGCGCAGCGGCGTCCACGGCTCGTCGGTGTCCCAGCCCTCCTCGGACAGCAGATCCTGGACCAGGGCGCCCTTCGGGGCCTCGATGTTCGCCTTCCCCTCGGGCAGCACGCCGCGCTCCGGCTCGGTCACGTCTGCGACCAACTGCCACGCCAGTTCCTCGTCCAGCTGAGCGTCTGGCGCGATCGTCAGCCGGAGCAGCCCCGGACCGTCCAGCAGCCCGACGGCGAGGATCTGTCCGCCTCGGCTCCAGGTCCTGACCGCCGCGGCGGTCGCTTCCGCTCCCCACCTCCAGAACCATCCCAGGTCCCCCGGATGCAGTTGCATCGGTGCCCCCTCGTGCTGCCATTCCCGCAGCACGCCCACAGCCTCGCCCAGCCCGTCGACTCCCGGCTCGCTCAACACAGTGACCATGCCCCCGATCAGACACCATCGGGTCGGCGGTCCGCACCCGGTTTCCGAACGGACGGCGTGGACTGCCGGCCGTGTGCGTGGCGCCCTCGCTCACAGGAACCTCGAAGTCACTGCCCGGACGGCCCGCCCGTACCTCACGGTCTGCTCCGGGCAGCGGACCGCCACCTCACGCAGGACCGCCACCTCGGCTTCATCGGACCGCAGGGACCACCGCTTCGAGCGGGCGGTGAAGACGACCGGGCCGGTGACCGCGGCCGGCGGGCCGGCATCGGCCTCATGCGGCCGGAGCGCCGACGGACGGTCGCCGCGCCGTGAACCCGCGACCACCGCATGCTCGCCATCAGGCCAGGTCGGTGTGGACCAGGTGGTGGTCCGAGTACGGGCTGGGTTGCACGCGGTGCTCGAGCGGGGCGAAGCCTCGCAGGAATATGTAGTCGAACTTGCTGTGCCAGTCGGTGGTCGGCTCGCAGGTACCGGCGGGCGAAGGATGACACCGGGGGTCCGTGTCCGTGGCCAGTGCCCATATCCGGTCGAGCTCGGGGGCGTCCGGCACGGCGTTGAAGTCGCCGAGAACGACTGCGCGGTCGTACCGGGCGACATCTGCGGCGAGTACACCGGACTGGTCCGCTCGGACCGCTTCTTGACGTCGGTGGGCGAGGTGGGTGTTGAAGACCCGGACGGACTGCCCGTCCACCAAGGTGGTGACTGCCATGTACCCACGGTCTTCGGACCCGCCGTCGGGATATTCCACGTTGACGCGGTCCGTCATCGGTGCCGCCGAGAGGAGGGCCTGGCCGAAGGCTCCCGGATTCCAGGGCACTCCCCCGCAGCGGCCGCGATGACGGAGCACCGTTCCGTACTCGACGTGGTAGACCAGCCCGTAGAGGCTCTCCAGGTAGTCCCGGATCCTCTCGACGTCGCGCACGCACGCTTCTTGCAGACCGATGACCTGGGGCGCGTACGTGGCGATCTCCGCCGCCCGGTCCACGTTGCTCACCTCGCAGGGGTTGCAGATGTTCCACGTCATGACCCGGTTCGGTACGACGTCCGTGGCGGCGTCTGCGGGCAGGGACCTGACGGAGAGAAATCCGCTGGGCGCACTGGCGCCGACGAGCACCATGCAGGCCAAAGTCATGGCGCCCGCGAGCAACCGCGTGCCCCGTCCGAGCACCGTAGCCTCCTCGATGTGGATCCACATGGCATCTGACGTCTCCGTGCACAAGGTTATGGGACGCGGTTGTCGGCACCACACGCCTCTGCCCGTCTACCGGGTCGGCCCGTCCGGTCACCGCGCGCAGCTACGGGCGATCACCCGGCGGTGGTCGGCCGACGCCGAAGTTCTTCCTCCGAGACGTCCTCCAGACGGGCCAGAAACACCCACATGTGACCCGAAGGATCCCTGAGGACGGCCGTGCGGTCACCATGAAGTCTGTCGGCGGCTGGAGGATCTCGGCGCCGACGGTCTCTGCGCGCGCTGTCAGGCTGTCGAGGGCAGTGGCGCGACGGGTGATGCAACCTTCAACTTAGGTTAGCCTGTCCTGCATGGCGAAGGTCCATCGGCTCATGCCACAGCAGCCCAGGTTGTTCCGCGCCCGCGTCGTGGGCACCGAACGTGTCTCCCCGTCCATGCAGCGTGTAACCGTCACCGGCCCGGATCTTGCCGAGTTTCCATGGCTGGGGTACGACCACTGGTTCCGGCTGTTCCTCCAGCTCCCTCATCAACCCCGTCTCCGCCTCCCGGAGTTCTCTGGCACCCAGTGGTGGCAGCCCTACCTCGCGATTCCCGAGCGTGAACGGCCGCACTGCGCCAACTACTCCGTGGCCGACTTCCGTCGGCAGGCGGCGGAGATGGACATCGACTTCGTCGTACACCGCGGCCCCGGGGGCGACATCGAGGGCAGAGCCGCGATCTGGGCCTGCCGTGCCGCCCCGGGAGACGCGCTCGCCCTGCTCGACCAGGGCATCCTGTTCGACTGCCCGCGCGACGCCTCCGAGGTCACCGTCGTGGCCGACGAGACCGGACTGCCCGCCGCGGCGGGCATTCTCCGCTCGCTGCCCGGCGGGACGGTCGGCCGGCTCATCCAGGAGATCCCCACCGCGGAGGACAGGCGCGCGCTGACCGGTCCGGCCGGAGTGACCGTCTCCTGGGTCGTACGCCAGGACAGCACCTCCGTTCCCGGCGTCGCCGCGCTCCGTGAGCTTCGACGGCTCCCCTCCCCCGACCCGACGGGATACGCCTTCGTGGTCGGGGAGTCGACCCTCGCCACCGAAGGCCGCAGGCATCTGCACCGTGCGGGTCTGCCGAAGGACCGCATCACCTTCTCGGGCTTCTGGAAGCACGAGAAGACGCGGGCCGCCTGACCAGAGCTGCGTGCGAGCAGGTCGACAGGCCGAGGACCTCCGCCGATCAGCCGGCCCGCTCGACACCGGAAACGCATGTCCTCGGCGGGCGCGGTGCAAGCCGGAGCCGGCCCGTCAAGGTCGAGACCAGCCGTCTACTCCGCCTGGGTCGCGATCTGGATGAGGTTGCCGCAGGTGTCGTCGAAGACCGCGGTGGTGACGGGGCCCATCTCCACGGGCTCCTGGGTGAAGCGAACCCCCAGCTCGAGCAGGCGCTCGTATTCCGCCTTCACGTCGTCGACGGCGAACTGGGCGAGCGGGATGCCGTCCCGGACGAGGGTGTCGCGGTAGGTCTTGACGGCCGGGTGACCGGCGGGCTCCAGGAGGAGCTCGGTACCGGCGGGCTCGTCGGGCGAGACGACGGTCAGCCACCGGTCCTTCTCGCCCACCGGCACGTCGTGCTTCTTCACGAAGCCGAGAATGTCGGTGTAGAAGCTCAGGGCTTTGGCCTGGTCGTCGACGAACACGCTGGTCATATTGATCTTCATGGGATGCTCTCTTCCGATCGGTGCGCGTCGGGCACGAGCCAGCGCTCGGTGATCCGCCGCAGCGGGACTGTGTTCAGGTCGTGGAACTTGTACCGACCCTCCCGCCTCGTCTCGACAAGCCCAGCACCCTCCAGCACGGCGAGGTGCTGGGAAACCGCCTGACGCGAGAGACCGAGCTGATGCTTCATGCTCAGTCTCGAGCAGATCTCGAACAGTGTCTGTCCTGATTTCTCCGCGAGCTCGTCGAGGATGGTTCGACGGGTGGGGTCGGCCAGGGCTTTGAAAAGGTCGTCGGCCACAACCACAGGATAGGCAAGCAGTCACTTGCCTATCAAGTCGAGGGCCCTCCACCCAGCTCGACCTGCGCCGCGGCCGCTCGACGACCCCTTCCTCGTGCCGTTCGCGCAGCGCAGCGTCGGCGCCTGGAGCCGGATACGTCAGCCTTCGGTGTGCAATCGAGCCCTGATGTCGTCGCGCAGCCGCGCCTTGTCCGTCTTGCCGACCGCGGTCAACGGAAGTTCCGGCACCTCGATGAGCCGTTCGGGGAGCTTGAACCGGGCCAGTCCGCCGTCCTCCAGATGCGTGCGCATCTCCCGCAGGGACGGCACTGCGTCGTCGCTGCCCACGACGTACAGGCAGACGGCTTCCCCCAGCACACGGTGCGGCATCGCGACAGCCGCGGCGGCCCGTACACCCGGGTGCGCCAGTACCAGCGCTTCCAGTTCGTCTGCCGGAATCTTCTCTCCGCCGCGATTGATCACGTCTTTCACACGCCCGGCGACGACGAAGTTCCCGGACTCGTGACGCCGAACGAGGTCGCCGGTGCGGTAGAAGCCGTCGGGGGTGAACGACGCGGCTGCCACGCTCCCGTGGTACTCCGTGATGACTCCCGGGCCCCTGACCAGGAGTTCACCGATTTCTCCATCGGTGACCCGTCGCCCCTCGCCGTCCACTACGAGGGTTTCGTCGCCCGGCGAGGAGGGGCGCCCCTGTGTCGTGAACGCCACCTCGGGCGGGTCTTCGAGCCGGGTGAAGTTCAGCTGGCCCTCGCTCATGCCGTACACCTGCTGGATCCGGCAGCCGAAAGCCTCGGCCAGTCGGGTGGCCGTGGATTCGTCCAGGCGCGCCCCGCCGATCTGCAGGACCTGCAGACTCGACAGGTCGTGGCTGCCGAGGGCGGCACTCGCGGTGAGCCACTGCCGGGCGAGCGCGGGAGTGAGCGCGCAGTGTGTGACGCGTTCTCGCTCGATCAGCGCCATGGCCACGGCGGCGTCCTCCGGTGCGGCGAGTACCACCTTTCCGCCGCCGGCGAGGGTGCCGAGGATCCCTGGGCCGGAGAAGGCGAACGCGTGTGTCACGGGCAGGACGGCGAGGAACACCGAATGCGGTGTGAGTCCGGAGACCGCCGCCGAGGTGCGGATCACGTGTCCGAGCGCCTCGTGGGTGCGGGCGATGGGTTTGGGCGCGCCCGTGGTCCCGCTCGAGAGCAGGAAGAGAGCGGTGTCCGAGGGATGCCGAACCACGTCCTCGGGAGCCGGAGGGCCGGCCTCGATGAGCTCGTCGATGCTCACACGGCCACCCGCCGACCCGGTGATCCCCGAGACGAGCAGGGTCCGTACGGACGGATGCCGCTCGCGGAGCTTCTCGGCGAGCCGCAGGTGGTCGAAGCGCTGGTGCCGGGCCGGCACGGCCAGCACGGTCGGCGTCAACGCGGTGAGCACCGACTCGAGTTCGTGTTCGCGCAGGGCGGGGAGGACGAGAGCCGGGCGTGCGCCGAGCCTGATCAGCGCGAGTACGAGGATGACGATCTGCACCTGGTTCGGTAGTTGCACGATCACGGTCTCGCCGGGCCGGACGCCGGTGTGCGCCAACCTGGCAGCGCAGCCGGACACCGCCGCTTCGAGCTCGGTTCTGGTGAAGGTGCGGTCTGCGCCGACCAGCGCCACACGGTGACCCGCGTGCACACGGGTGCTCACCGCGAGGTCGTCGAGGAACTCCGGGCGCCACCAGCCGCGGTCCCGGTACTCCCGGTGAGCCCCTGCGCCAGGCAGGCGTTCGCCGACGATGTCGGCGAGTTGCCGCACGGTGTAGTCGTGCTCGGTCCAGAGATCGACGCGTGTGGCGAACCGATCGGCCAGCTCCACCTGGATCTGCGTGAGATCTACGGAGTCGAGCGCGAGATGTGTACGCAGCTGTGCGTCGTCACGCAGCAGTTCTTCCTCGATTCCGAGGTCACGGAGGATCTTTCGCACTTCTTCGATGCCCGCCACCCGGGCCTCCTTGCCTCGAGACACATCGCAACGACTGGTCATCACCCGCTGCCCACTGCCGTATTCACAGGCAGAGGCGGTCACGCTCGCACTGGTCGTGTGCCGGTGTTCAGGGCGGGCGCGTGTGTCCGCGGTCCGTTGTCGGCCATGGGACCTCCTTCGAGGCGGGCGCCATGGTGGGTATGCCCGGGGCGGGTTGCGACAAGACCGGCGCGCGGGAGCAGTGAGAAGCGCATGTGACCGCGGAGTGTGATGAGTTGGGCCCTGCGGGCTCCCGCACGCCCTGCACTGTCCGTGGTTGATGTGACACGCTGTGTTGTCACACAGGCTGTGCTATTGGAGCGTGATGAACCCACTGAACAGCGGGACGCTCGCGGTGCCGGGCGCGAAGATCTATTACGAAGTGCGGGGCGCGGGGCCCTTTCTGCTGCTCATCGGAGGAGGTAACTCCGATGCGGCCGTGTACAAGCGCCTGGCTTCCGTCCTGGCCGCGGACCATCGTGTCGTCACCTATGACCCGCGCGGGAATTCACGCAGCGCGCTCGACGGCGACCCGGTGGACCAGAGTGTCGAGGAGCACGCCGACGACGCGTACCGGCTGATCCGGCACCTCGCCGGTCCGGACGAGCGCGTGTGCGTCTTCGGAAGCTGCTCGGGCGGACTCATAGCCCTGGAACTCACGATCCGCCACCCGGACAGGATCCGGTTGACCGTCGCCCACGAACCGCCTGTTCTGAGCGTTCTTCCCGACGCCGGCCGGCACTTGGCGCTCCTCGACGACGTCTGCCGGACGTATCGCCGGGAGGGCATGGCACCGGCGCTGGTCAAACTGCAGGCCCTCCACGGTGGCCGGCCCGCGCCGGCCCTGCCGGAGGTGCACAACAACACCGACTTCTTCCTGACCCACTTCGTCCGGCCCTTCACGCGTTTCGTGCCCGATCCGGCGGCACTCGAAGGCGTGGCGCACAAGGTGGTGTGGGCCGGTGGGCATGCCTCACGGGGGGACCTCGTGCACCGCCCCGCCCTCGTCCTCGCCGAGCGGCTCGGCCGCGAACTGGAGCTGTTCCCCGGCGGGCACGTCGGCTACGCCAGATATCCGGCCGACTTCGCCGAGCGGCTCGTCGAGGTTCTCACCGCCGCTGCCGGCGGGGCGGACTGTCCGCAGGGGACCACCGGCGGAAGGCTGTGACGTGCGGATCGTGATGGGGGCGCAGAACTGCGGCTTCGGTCCGGCATCCGAGCTCGTCGCGGTTTCCCGGCAGCTTCCCGGGCACGAGCGGGTGTTCGTCGGCGACGGCGTCGCCGCCGTCTTCGCCCGGCGCAACCCCGATGCTTTCGACTACGTGTACGACACCAGCGGAATGCCGGAGCAGGCCGGGGCGGCGGTGATCGAGGATCTGCTGCGAGGCTGCGATCACGTGGTCTCCGTCATGGACGCCGAGTTGGTGTTCCGGTCGGTCGTGGCGCGGCGGCCGGTGACCATGGTGGACTCCCTGTTCAGTTTCTGGCGGCTCGCACACTCGCCGGCCGGAATCCACGGACTCTGCCGTTCCATGCCACGTTCCTGCTACAGGTCCGCCGACCGCCATCTGACACGCCTTTCACCACACGAGCGGGTTGTCGCGGCTCACCTGCTCGCCACGCACAGCGTCGTACAGAACTTCCCCGGCGTTGCCGAGCGCGCAGCCGAGCTCGGCGCTCTGGCCACCGGTCCCGAGATACACCGGACCGGACCGATCATCGACGTCGAAGGGCTCCGGAACGTCGTACGCACCACCGAGCCGGCGTACGACCTGCTGATCAACGTCGGTGGGTTCAAGAACTTCTTCCTGGACTTCGACGTGAACAACGACTACTTGCTCCTGCTGCGCCGGTGGATTCCGGACCTGCTGCGTGACTGGCCGCGCTTCCGCCGTGTCCTTGTCTGCGGCGGCCCGTTCGGCAGGGGTCGGGAGCGGACCGTCACGGTGATGGGCAGACAGGCCGACTGCTGTTTCCTGCGCCAGCGGGAGCTGCTCCAGGTCACGGCGAGTACCGCGGACTGCCTGTTGGCTCCCGGGCTCACGGCGCTCCACGAAACGATCGCCCTGGGGCGGTTGCCCCTGGCGATCCACGAGCAGCACTACGCCCATGTCTTCACCATGCGAGCGCTGCACGGCACGCTGTTCGGCCGTAGCGGCGGCCGGTTCGCGGACGTGGTGCCGTCTCACGCGTTGCCGGAGGACGACTTCGCCGGGACTGTGGCCCTCGTCGAGCTGGCAGGCCGTATCCGGGAAGACGACGGGCTCTACGCGAGGTATCGGCGAACTTTCAACGAACGTATCGAGCAGTACGTCTCGCTCGCCGCACCTCGGCGCCGGCAGGGCGTCGAGGAGCTCGGCGGGCTGCTCGAAGGTGAGCCGGTCGGCTCGGTCCTGACCCGCACCCTGAACACCTCGCACGCCGCGTAGCTCACGGCGCCCCTTGGTCCAGGTGTCCTTTCCGAGGCGGCTACCGGCTGTGGGCCTCCGTTCGCGGGAGGCCCGCAGACCGGTGCGCCGGCGCCTGCTCAGCCCTCGTCCGGGACCGCCATCTCGCCGAGGAGGGACCAGTCCTCCTGCGGGACCGTCGCGTTGACGATCCGCGGCGTTTCCACCAGGTGGGGTGGCAGCGTCCTACGGGCCTCGGCGAAGTGGTCGGAACCGACGTGCGCGGCGCCGGCCTCGTCGTCACGGAACGCCTCGACCAGCACGTATTCGGTCGGGTCGTCGACGCTGCGGGACCAGTCGAACCACAGGCACCCGGGCTCGCCGCGGGTCGCCTCGGTGAAGGCACGGGTGATGTCGGGCCACGCGTCGGCG
Source organism: Streptomyces sp. WG7 (assembly GCF_049975785.1). Lineage (NCBI taxonomy): Bacteria > Bacillati > Actinomycetota > Actinomycetes > Kitasatosporales > Streptomycetaceae > Streptomyces > Streptomyces sp. WG7. Next base: position 146,258 of record NZ_JBNGGE010000011.1, on the reverse strand, counting down.
TGCTCGGGCCGGACGCGGAACCTTGCGGTGATGAAGATCATGGAGAGCCTTTCGGGCGTTCAGGGGATGGCCGGTCCGACACTCAGGGAACGGGATCGCGCCCTCGGACGCGTCCTGCCTCGAGGTCGTCCACGGCCTCCTGGTAGCGGTCCAGGGGTGGGGGTGGTGAGCAGCCGGACCTTGCCCTGACTGCCGGCACCACGAGTTCGCACAGCTCGCTGTGGGAGCCGACGAGGCTGCCGATGAAGTTGATCGGGGGATGTTGTCGATGGCGGATACGTCGCTCTTCTCGCCGTAACCGACCACATGGTAATCGCCGACACGGCCCAGCTTGCGCACGCCTCCCGGGCGTCGCGGCCCTCACCCGCGAAGTCGGTCACCGCTTCGGCCCCGCGCCCGCCTGTCGGGGCGAGGGCTCCGCCGCGGCGACCGGCCTCACCCGGTGCGGCGACCGGGTCGACGCGAACGCCCGGGTGGCGTCTTGGGCGGTCGTGCCCACCGTGTGCCCGCCGTCGCCGGTGACCACCTGTTCAGCCACAGGCAACAGGGTCGAGTGCCAGCGCGGCGAACGTGGCCAGCCAGTGGTCGGTGGTGAAGTCACCGCGTTCCACGGCCGGCAGGCCCGCCGCGAGGTGCGCGTCGGCCGCCTCGCCCAGGCGGGTGCGGGCCGGTCCGTCCGGCAGGGCGTCCGCGAGGGAGCGCAGCGCGGCCGCCCTGCTGAGGGTCAGGCCGAGCAGATGGCCGATCTGCGGGTCGGCGTGGTCGGAGACGACCGGTACGTCCAGCAGGGGGCAGGGGGCACCGGAGCGCAGCGCGGGCAGGAAGCGGTCGAGCCACGCCGCGAACGTCTCCCTCGGGAGCACCCGGCGCATGGCGTCGGCCTCGCTCAGTGCCGGGGACAGGAAGTCCTGCCCGGACGGTTCCCAGTGTGCGGGTGCGTCGTGGTCGTCGGCGAACCAGGTGAGAAGGCGCTCGCGCACGGCGCGGTCGGTCGCGGCCGACAGTTGTCCCGAGTCGAGGGCGAGGCTCAGCGCGAAGGCGCTGTTGGGGTGGTTGCCGTGGCGTACGGGATAGGTGGCCTTGGGCAGCCAGTCGGTCAGCAGCCCGTCGACGGCGGCGACGGCCGGCTCCAGCGCGACGGCCCAGCGGGCGCCGGCCTCACCCGGCAGCGCCCGGCACTCGGCGGCGAGCGCGAGCAGCCACGCCCAGCCGTAGGGCCGCTCGAAGGAGGGCCGGTCGCGGAGGTAGGCGGCTTCGACGGCCAGGTTGCCGGGAGTGAGGTGCCGGTCGAGTACGGCGACGGCCTGCTCGGTGTCCGGCAGTGCGGGCGTCCCGCCGTGGCGGCGCAGCAGGCGGACGAGCAGCCAGTGCATGTGGACCGAGGAGTGCCAGTCGTAGGCGCCGTAGAAGGCCGGGTGCAGTGAGCGGGGGGCGAGGTGCTCGTCGGGAGAGGTGATCAGGTGGGCGGGGAAGTTGGGGTACTCGCGGGTGATGTTGGCGAGGGCGAGCCCGGCGAAGGGGGCCGCGTAGGCGCTGAGCGGCATCAGTGGGTGGCTCCTTCCGTGACCTTGAGGTCCCGCTCGGCCGGGGTGCGGGCGGCGGTGACCAGCAGGGCGCGCAGGCCGTGGGCGACGTTGGCGGGCGGCAGGGACGGCGCGGTGCCGTCGGTGACCTGTTCCGGCGCCCAGGGCACGTGCACGAAACCGCCTCTGACGTGCGGGAACTCGGTGGCGATGAGGTGGCCGAGGCCGTAGGCCACGTGGTTGCAGACGAAGGTGCCGGCCGTGTTGGAGACGGCGGCCGGGACGCCGGCCTCGCGCATCGCGGCGACGCACGCCTTGATGGGGAGGGTGGAGAAGTAGGCGGCGGGGCCGCCCTGGACGACCGGTTCGTCGATGGGCTGCCGGCCGGCGTTGTCGGGGATGCGCGCGTCGTCGGCGTTGATGCCGAGGCGTTCGACGGTGACGCCGGGGCGTCCGCCCGCCTGGCCCAGGCAGAGCACCAGGTCGGGGGTGTGGGCGTGGACGGCGTCGCGCAGGACGTCGAGGGACTTCCCGAAGACGCAGGGCAGTTCGGCGGCGGTGACGTCGAGTCCGGCGGGCGGTTCGGCGGCCACCAGGGAGGCCGCCTGCCAGGAGGGGTTCACGCGCTCGCCGCCGAAGGGGGCGAAGCCGGTGATGAGGACGCGGGTCATGGGCATTCCTTGCGGGTGGGGCGGGCGCCGGCCGGAACCGGGAGCCGGGGGCTCAGAAGGCGAAGAGCGCCATGATGACGGTGCAGCAGCCGAGCAGCGCGATGCCCGTCGGCAGCTGTGCCTTGATCGGCCCGTACTGGTCCTTGAGCTCGAGCAGGGTGGCCGGGACGATGTTGAAGTTGGCTGCCATCGGGGTGCACAGCGTGCCGGCGAAACCGGCCAGCATGCCGATCGCGAGGACGGCGGGCTCGTTGCCGTGCATCTGCTGGATGAGGATGGGCCAGCCGATCGCCGCGGTCATCACGGGGAACGCGGCGAAGGCGTTGCCCATGATCACGGTGAACAGGAACATGCCGACGCAGTACGCGATCACCGCGAGGTACTTGGAATCCTCCGGCAGGACGTCGTTGACGATCTTGCCGACCTGGTCGCCCACGCCCGCGGCGGCGAAGATCGAGCCGAGCACGGCCAGGAGCTGGGGCAGCAGCAGGGCGGAGCCCATCGCCTCCAGCATGGAGCGGCCGGAGTGGAGCGGGACGGTCACCTTCTTCTCGCCGGTGATCAGCATGCCGACGACGAGCGCGGCGACGCATCCGAGGCCGAGCCCGAGGAGTGTGGCCTTGCCCGATTCGAACAGGCCGGACTCGTCCAGCACGGAGGCGCAGACGATGGCGACGAGCGGGATGGTCAGCGCGGGGACGAAGATCTTGTTGCCGAGCCGGGCGGCGGACGCCTCGCGCTGCTCGCCGGTGGTGGTGACCGGGACGCCCTTGCCGAGGAAGTTGAACCCGGCGAGCACGATCAGGGTCAGGACGGCGACGCCGAGCGGTTCGGCGGGCAGGGTCCAGCCGCCGTTGCCGGCCGTGGCGTTGGCGACGCCGGTGCCGTAGGGGAAGGTGAGCCCGAGCAGGCCCCAGAACGCGGCGGACGTCCAGCGCTTGGGATTGCTGCGGTCGGTGGCCATCTGGACGGCCATGACGACGAAGACGAGGCCTATCAGCCAGTACAGCCATTCGACTTTGATCACTTGTCGGCCCCCTCGGGAAGCGGCAGGTCGTGCTCGGCGGCGGCCAGCGCCATCTCGCGCTCCAGCTGCTTGTCCATGAGCAGCAGCCGGGCACCGTGGATGACGAAGGCGCAGACCGCGAGCGGGATCGCCCACAGGGCCAGCTGGGTCGGTTCGATCTCCTGGTGGTACGTGGAGTTCACGAAGCCGGTGATCAGCAGGATGGAGCCGATGGCGATGAAGCAGTCCTCGCCGAAGAAGACGCCCACGGTGTCGGCCGACGCCGAGTAGGAGCGCACCTTCTCGCGCAGCCGGTCGGGCAGCTTGGCCCCCGTGGAGCGTTCGGCGGCGGCCTCGGCCATGGGCGCCACCAGGGGGCGCACGGTCTGCGCCGGGCCGCCGATGCTGTTCAGGCCGAAGGCCGCGGTGACCTGCCGGACCAGCAGGTAGACGGTGAGGAACCGGCCGGCGCTGAGCCTGCCCAGGCGGCCGATGAGGTTGCGGGCCTGTTCGCGCAGGCCGTAGCGCTCGAGCAGCCCGATCACGGGGAGCACGATGGCGTAGACGGTGACCGAGCGGCTGTCGGCGAAGGACCGGCCGAAGGCCGCGAGGACCTCCAGCGGGTCCATCTTGCCGAGCAGTCCGGTGACGATACCGGCGACGCCCACCACGAGGACGGGGTTGCGGCGCGTGACGAATCCGAGGATCACCACGACCACACCGAGGAGAACGATCATTCGGTGGCCTTCTTCAGGCATGAGGGGGCAGGGCACGGATCCGGAGCTTCGGAGCCGCGGCTTCATCGGTCCTCGGACCATAGCTCCAGATACGTGGCAGATGCACGGACACTAGCGATCGTTGAACGATCTAACAAGAGGTGGATTTCGGGTCGCCCGTCACGCACTCTCATCGACCCCTTGTCGGATCGTTCAACAATCGTTTACGTTCAGAGCGTGATCGACCTCAACGCAGACCTCGGTGAAGGCTTCGGCCGCTGGACCCTCACCGACGACGACGCCCTGCTCTCCGTCGTCACCAGCGCCAACGTCGCCTGCGGTTTCCACGCGGGCGACCCCTCGGTGATGCGCCGCGTCTGCGACCTCGCCGCCGAGCGCGGGGTGCGGATCGGCGCCCAGGTGTCCTACCGCGACCTGGCCGGGTTCGGACGGCGTGCCATGGACGTGCCCGCCGACGAACTGGCGGCCGAGGTGGCTTACCAGATCGGCGCGCTCAGGGTGTTCGCCCAGGCCGCCGGGGCCGACGTGGCCTACGTGAAGCCGCACGGCGCGCTCTACAACCGCACCGTCCACGACGCCGAGCAGGCCGGTGCCGTCGTGGCCGGGGTACGGCTCGCGGGCGGGGCACTGCCCGTGCTCGGCCTCCCCGGCTCACGGCTGCTCGCCGCCGCCGGGGAGGCGGGACTCGCCGGCGTACCCGAGGCCTTCGCGGACCGCGCCTACACCGCGCGGGGCACACTCGTCCCCCGCCGGGAGCCGAACTCCGTGGTCACGGACGAGGAGGCGGTGGTACGGCGCGCGCTGGCGTTCGCTGTGCGAGGGGCGGTCGAGGCCGTGGACGGAACGACCGTCGCGGTCGCCGCCCGGTCCCTGTGCGTGCACGGCGACACCCCGAACGCGGCCAGGATCGCGGTACGGGTGCGCGAGGCGCTGGAGACGTCGGGGGTCGGGATCGGGGCGTTCGCATGACGGGGAGCCGCTCCCTCACGGCGCGTCCCGCCGGTCGCCGCGCACTGCTCGTCGAACTGCCCGACGCCGAACGCACCGCGGCCTTCCACGCCGAAGTGCTGCGCCGGCGCGCCGCCGGGATCCTGCCGCCCGTGGAGGAGATCGTGCCCGGGGCGCGGACCGTCCTGCTGGACGGCGTGCCGGACCCGGAGGCGCTGGCCCGCGGGATCGCCGGCTGGGAGGTGCCGCCGGCCGCCGACGACGACGGGGACGTCGTGGAGATCGCCGTGCGCTACGACGGGCCGGACCTGGCCGACGTCGCGGCGCTGTGGGGGGTCGCCCCCGAGGAGGTCGCCGCGCGCCACGCTTCCCGCACCTACCGCGTCGCGTTCTGCGGTTTCGCGCCGGGCTTCGCCTACCTCACCGGGCTTCCCGCGGAGCTGCACGTGCCCCGCAGGGCCACCCCCAGGACCCGGGTTCCGGCCGGCGCGGTCGCACTCGCCGGCCCCTACAGCGCCGTCTACCCACGTTCCACGCCGGGAGGCTGGCAGTTGATCGGCACCATGCCGGACCCGGGACCGCTGTGGGACCCCGCCCGGGACCGGGCGGCGCTCCTCGCCCCGGGGACCCGTGTGCGCTTCACCACGGCGACCGCCGCCTCGGAGGCCACGGGATGACGGCCAAGCTCACCACGGTGCGCTCCGGCGCGCTCACCACGGTGCAGGACGCGGGCCGGCGCGGCCATGCCCACCTGGGAGTGCCCCGCTCGGGCGCCCTGGACGCCCCCGCGATGCGGCTCGCCAACCGGCTGCTGGGCAACGACCCGGGCGCCGCCGTACTGGAAACCACCCTGACCGGGTGCGCCCTCCAGCCCGACCGCGCCGTCACCGCCGTGGTCGGCGGTGCGCACTGCCCGGTCACCGTGGACGGGCGGCCCGCGGCCTGGGGGGCTCCGGTGCGGGTGCCGGCGGGCGCGGTCCTGAACGTGGGGACGGCGACCGCGGGCGTGCGCTCGTACGTGGCGGTGCGAGGGGGCATCGTCACCGACCCCGTCCTGGGCAGCCGCTCGACGGACCTGCTCTCGGGCCTGGGCCCGGCACCCCTGCGGGACGGGGACGTCGTGCCGGTGGGTGTTCCGGCACGGCCGATGGCACTGCCCGTCGCCGCCCCGTGGCCCGGGCCGCCCACCGAACTGGTCCTGCCGGTGCGCCTGGGTCCGCGCGCCGACTGGTTCACCCCGGCCGCCCTGCGCACCCTCGCCTCGGCCACCTACCACGTCTCCCCGCACAGCAACCGGATCGGGCTGCGCACCGAGGGGCCGCCGCTCGAGCGGGCGTCGACCGGCGAACTGCCCAGTGAGGGCATGGTGCTGGGCGCCGTGCAGGTTCCGCCGGACGGACGCCCCGTGATCTTCCTGCACGACCACCCGACGACAGGGGGCTACCCGGTCGTCGCGGTCGTCGCGGAACCCGCCCTCGCGGCGGCGGCCCAGGCCGTGGTCGGGACGCCGGTGCGCTTCACGCTCGGCTGAGGACCGTTCACGAGGTTCACGAGGCCGAGGGCCGCACACGCGGCCGAAGCGACGTCGGTGACGTCCTGGCCGGTCCGGCCGACCGCCCGGCTCGACCGTGCCCAGGAGGCTGCCCCGCACCCATGACGCCGTCCCCGGTGCGCTGAGGCCCGGGTGGCTTCGACCGCCGGGACGGGCAATGCCGCGGGATAGGCTGCGTCTCACCAGCCCAGCCGGACGCCAGAGGCAAGGAGTTGGCCATGGGGCCGCAGGACGCACAGGGAGCACAGGTCTCGCAGGGGGCACAGCTCTCGCAGGACACGGCTGAACGGCTGCGAGCGATCAGCGACGAGCTGTCGGACCGCTTCTACGAGCGGGCAGACGTGGTGCGGACGCTGGTGGTGACCCTGCTGGCCGGTCAGCACTCGCTGGTACTCGGCCCGCCCGGTACGGCGAAGTCCGAGATGGCCCGGGAACTCACGGGCAGGATCGAGGGGGCGTCCTACTGGGAGATCCTCCTGTCGAAGTTCACCGCGCCGACGAAGATGTTCGGTCCCATCGACGTGGCCGCGCTGGCCCGGGGCGAGTACCGGCAGGTCTACGACGGCCGTGCCACGACGGCGCACGTCGCGTTCATCGACGAGATCTTCAAGTGCTCGACGGCGGCCCTGAACGAGACGCTGGGCTACCTCAACGAACGGATCTACCACCCGGAGAGCGGTGGCGAACCGATCCGCTGCCCGCTGATAGGCGCCATCACGGCGAGCAACGAACTGCCGAGCGGAGAGGACTCCGCCGCGATCTACGACCGGCTGCTCGTGCGGATCGAGGTCAAGTACCTGGAGGACCCCTCGAACTTCGCCGCGCTCGTCCGCTCCGCCGTCAGCCGCCCGGCGACGCCGGCACGGACCACGGTCGAGCTGGCCGCGTTGCGGCACGCGGTGACCGAGGCGGTCCCGGCCGTGGCCGTGCCCGACGCGATCGTGGACGCGATCTGTACGCTGCGGGCGGCGCTGCGCCGCAAGGAGCTCGTCGCCTCCGACCGCCGCTGGCGGCAGGCGGTCGGCCTGCTCCAGGCGTCCGCGTACCTCGACGGCCGCCCGACGGTCGCCGAGACCGACCTGTCGGTGCTGACCCACGTGCTGTGGGACTCCCCCGCCGAACGCCCGACCGTCGAACGCGAGGTGCTGCAGCTGGTCAACCCGGACGCCAAGGAGGCGCTCGACCTCGCCGACACCGTCGAGGAGCTGGAGGCCCAGCTCGACGCGATGGCCGGGCAGTCCCGCGAGGCGCTGAGCGAGTGGGTCATCAAGAAGGCCCACAACCAGCTGGCCATGGCGGGCAGGCGGCTGGAGAAGCTCCGCGAGGAGGCGGCGGGCGCCGGTCGCTCCACCGCCACCATCGACCGGGTCACCGGCCGTCAGCGCGCGGTGCGCGCCCGCGTCCTCACCGAGGCCCTCGGCGTGGACGCGAGCATGGTGCAGGCCCAGCCCTGAACACCAGGACGACCAGGATGACCAGGACGACGGGCGAGACGACACCGGGCGGACTCGAGGAGCCGGCGGGCCGGGCCGGTGAGTGGCCGGCCCTGTCCCCCGCTCCCGAACGGCACACGGCGGCCGTGGTCGCGGACCGGTTCGACCGGATGGCGTGGCGCGACACCTACGAGCAGGCGGCCGCACTCCGCGAGCTGGCCGAGGAACTGAACGAGCGCCACCACCACGCCTCCGACCTCCTGGCCGACGTGTTCCTGGCCGCCTACAAGGTCGGCCCGCGGTTGCGCGAGCCCATGGAGATGGACGCCTCGCGGCTGGTCAACCACCAGATCATCGCATCGCTGCTGGAGTCCCCGGAGTTCACCGGGCTGCACCGTGAGACGGCCGGCGACCCCTACGCGGCCGCCATGGCCGTACTGGCCCAGGCCCCCGCGCTGCGCCGGCTCCTGGACGGCTCCCGGGCCGCCCGGGAACAGGCCGAGCGGGCGCGGAAGCGCCGGCGTGAGGCCGAGGCCGCGGCGACCGCCGTGTCCGAAGTGCTCCAGCGGGCCGCCGACGAGACCACCGAGGACGGTACGGTGCCGGCTCCGGCGGCCGACGCCGTACACCAGGCGGTCAAGACCGCGGAGGCCGCCGCTCAGCAGGCCGCCCAGGACGCCACGCAGGCCCTCGCGACGGCGGTCCCCGGCACTCGTGCCACCGTGCGGAACGCGCTGGCGAAGGCTGCCGCGGCGGCCCGGCAGGAGGCCGCGCTGATGCGGGCATGGGGCGTCGGCCCCGGCGAACTGGAGCGGATGCCGTTCGATCAGCGGGCGCGGCTCGCCGAGCGGCTGCGCACCAGCCGGCTCGCACAGTGGGCCGAACTGATCGGCCGCTTCCGGCAGATGGCCGGCGGCGAGCGCGCCCGGAAGGTGGAGAACGCCACCGGCGAGCTGGTCGGCGTCACGCTCGGGGACGACCTCTCCCGCGTCGTCCCCTCCGAGCTGGCCGCCCTCGGCCTGCCCGAGCTGCGCGCGGTGTTCGCCGCGCGCTACGCCGCCGGGGAGCTGATGCTCTACGACAGCCAGGGTGAGCAGGACACCGGCCGGGGCGCCATCATCGCGTGCGTGGACACCTCGCACTCCATGTACGAGGCGGGGCCCGGCGGCATCACCCGGGAGGCGTGGGCCAAGGCGTGCGCCCTGGCGCTGCTGGACCAGGCCCGCCACGCGGGGCGCGACTTCGTCGGCATCCTGTTCTCCGCCGCCGGCAGGCTGCGGATCCACCGCTTCCCGGCCGACCGGCCCGCCGGCATCGCGCGGACCCTCGACTTCGCGGAGACCTTCCTGGGCGGCGGCACCAGCTACCAGAGCCCGCTGACAGCGGCGAGCGAAGTGCTCGAGGAGGAGTTCAACGACGCCGCCCGTTCCCGCGGCGACATCGTGATGCTCACCGACGACGACTGCGGCGTCACCGAGGAGTGGATGCGCGGCTGGAACGACGCCAAGCGCCTGTTGGGCTTCCGGGTCTTCGGCGTGGCCGTCGGAGCCCCGCGCGTCGCCGAGGAGGGCTCCGTCCTGGAGGCCCTGTGCGACAACCTGCGCTCCGTCGAGGACCTCACCGACGTCCACTCCGCCGCCGACCTGTTCCGCATGATCTGACGAGGGGGCGTACGCCCGTTCGGCCCGGGACACACGGTTGGCGGGCCGCGGCTCACCCGCCCCGGGCCGGGTGAGCCGCGGCCTTCCGCGTCGTTACGGCTTTCGGGCCACGGCGCCGTACATCGCGATGTCCTCGTCCCGGACGCCCTGTTCGCCCGTGCCGTCCGGACGCCACTTGTGGACCTGGACGATTCCCGGGTCGGCCAGGTCAAGGCCCTCGAAGAACTCGTGGGCCTCGTCGATGGTGCGCAGCCGCATCGGCATGTCGCGGGCCGCGTACTCGCGCGCGACGCGGCCCACCTCGTCCGGGGCGAACTCGGCGGTGCCGATGGTCATGGCCAGACAGCTCCCGGAGGGCAGGGGCTCCAGGAGGCGGCGGACGATCCCGACCGCGTCGTCCTCGTCCAGGACGAAGTGCACGATCGCGATGACGGTGAGCGCGACGGGCTCGGTCAGGTCCAGGGTCCTGCGGAACTCGGCGGATTCGAGGACCGCTTCCGGGTGCTGGAAGTCCGCCTCGATGTACGCCGTCCGGCCTTCGGGCGTGCTGGACAGCAGGCCCTGGGAGAGAGTGAGGACGATCGGGTCGTTGTCCACGTAGACCACCCGGGATTCGGGGGCCACCGACTGCGCGATCTCGTGCAGGTTGGGGGAGGTGGGGATGCCGGTACCGATGTCGAGGAACTGACGGATGCCCGCCTCCTCGGCCAGCCAGCGCACCGCGCGGTTCATCCAGTCCCGGTTGGCGCGCATGTGCACGGGCAGGGCGGGCCATTCCCGGGCCATCGCGTCTCCCGCCTCCTGGTCGGCGGGGTAGTAGTCCTTCCCTCCCAGGATGTAGTCGTAGATCCGGGCCGAGTGCGCGTGCTCGGTGTCGATCCGGTCGGCCGGCCATCCGCTGTCGGACAACGTTCGCCCCTCTCCATTCGGGTCGTGCGGTACGAGTGAGCTCAAAGGTCCTTGCGCAGGGCGCCGAGGATTTCCCCGGTGCTTCTGGCGGGCGCCGCCTGGGCGCCGAGCCGGTCCAGGGCCTCGCGATAGACCACGACGTCGTCGCCCTTGTCCAGGTAGACGGCGCCCACCAGGCCGCTGAGGTAGACGATGTCGGGCAGTTCGGGGGCGCGGAAGCGGAAGAGGTGGAACGCGCCCGCCCGCATGGCGGGGTGCGGGCCGGAGGCGAACGGCATGATCTGCAGTGTCACGTGGGGCAGCCGGTCGACCTCGATCAGGTGGTCCACCTGCTGCCGCATCACCTCGGAACCGCCGACGGGCCAACGCAGCACCGTTTCGTCCATGACGACCCACAGGCGGGGTGGGGACGGACGGGTGAGGATCTCCTGGCGACGCATGCGAAGGGCGACCCTCCGCTCGGTGTCCACCGAGGAAGCGTGCGGGTTGCCGGCGCTCAGCAGGGCCCGCGCGTAGGCCGGGGTCTGGAGCAGGCCGTGCACGAACTCGGGCTCGTAGGCGCGGATGTGCAGGGCCGCCTGCTCCAGGCTCAGATACGCCGCGAACCAGTCCGGCATGACGTCCCTGTAGGTGTGCCACCAGCCGCGCTTGTTCGCCTCGCGTGCCGCCTTGAGGAAGGTGTCGATCTCCTGCTGGTCCCGGACGCCGTAGACCTGAAGCAGCTTCTCCACGTCCGGCAGGCGCAGGCGGGCCACTTTCGCCGCCTCCAGACGGCGGATCGTGGAGTGGCTCACCCCGATCGCCTCACCGGCCTGTTCGAACGTCAGGCCGGCGCGGGTCCGCAACTCCTCCAGCTGCCTGCCGAGGATCATGCGCAGCACGGAGGGGGCGCCGCCCCAGTCGGTCTCCGCGGTCACACCGTCTCCCCTTCATCACTCCGCGCCCAGGCTCAGGCGCGCAGTCTGTCACGAGCGTTCCGTCGCCGAAGAGGATGGGCGTAGAGAGCTGCAAATTTCAACTTGCTGGTTGCGCACGGTTGTTGACGGATGACAGAGTGACTTCACCACTGACCGCAATGTCCGCACCCACCACCCCACTTGCTGTTCAGGCGCAGAATCGGAGTGCGGCCGCCCGCTTGACAACGTTCTCCTGACGATCTGCCGGGTCGAGCACGTCCGCAGAGCGCCTGCGTGTCGAAGCGGAGGACCGGAACCTCGCCGACGCACCCGGGCCTCCCACTCTCCGCCCGGCCAAAGGACACCCCCCATGGACCTCCAGCACACCCGCGATCCGCGTCCGTCCGCGGCCACCTCCCGCGACCGCCCGTGCCCCTCAGACACCCTCCGCGAACCCCGGCGGCACTGCCCCGGCCCGGCCTCGCTGTCCCTTCCCGCCGGACTGCGTGCCGACCTCGGTCACGATGCGGTGAGCACGTCCCGGGAACACGGCGAACGCATCCTGGCCGGCCTGCCCCGCGCGGGCTGCGTCTTCGCCGACCAGGGACGCTGGTGGTGGATCGTCCCCTCGGGGTCCGACATCGGTGTGACGTGGCCCCACGGCACCCAGTACGTCATCGGCGACCCCTCCTGGACCCGCCCCCGACCGGCCGCCCGGCCGACCGGTCCGCGCCTGGTCCACGGCCCCGACGGCAACTCGCCCTACACCGCGCCCCTCCCGCTGTACTTCCTCGCCTGCCGGCTCACGGGCGTGGCACCGCACTGGTCCGTGGACGCCTGACCTCCAGGCGCGGCTGCACGGGGTGCCAGCCCCACCAGCGGAACGTTCCCCTTGATCCGTACCGGTCCGGCGTCGCGCCGGTGGTTTCCCCCGCCGTACGCGGGTACCCCGTCGATCTTGGGAGGAGAAAGGGGAGTCGTGTCTGACGACAAGGTCAAGAACGTTTTCGTGGTCGGTCTCGACGAGACCAATCTTCCGACGCTGGAGGCCGTGCCGGGTGCCGAATCGCTGCGCTTCCACGGCCTTCTGACGGTCGAGGAGCTACAGGGCGGAGAGGTCTCGCTGCCGGCGGTGGTGGACAAGGCGCAGGAGGTGCTGGACGCCTTCGACGGAAGTATCGACGCGATCGTCGGTTACTGGGACTTCCCGGTCAGCACCCTGGTGCCGATCCTCGGAGCGCGCTACGGCACGCGCACCACCAGCCTGGAGTCGGTGGTCAAGTGCGAGCACAAGTACTGGAGCAGGCTCGAGCAGCAGAAGGTGACGGACCGGCATCCGCGCTTCGCCCGGGTCGACCTGGCGGCCGATCCACCGCGTCCCCCGGAGGACGTGCGGTTCCCGATGTGGCTCAAGCCGGCGTTGTCCTACTCCTCCGAACTCGCCTTCGGCGTCGATGACGAGAAGGAGTTCGGCGCCGCCGTCGCCGAGATACGCGAAGGTATCTCCCGCATCGGCCGCCCCTTCGAGCACATCCTCGACCAGGTCGACCTGCCGCCGGAAATGGACGGCGTCGGCGGCCGGGTCTGTCTCGCCGAAGAGGCGCTGTCGGGTGTCCAGGTCGCCGTGGAGGGATACGTCCACCGGGGCGAAGTGACCGTCTACGGCACGCTCGACTCCATCGACTACCCCGATTCGCCCTGCTTTCTGCGCCACCAGTACCCCTCGATGCTGCCCCCGCAGGTCATCGGCCGGCTGCACGAGGTCACCCAGCGGGTGATGCGCCGCATCGGCTTCGACTCCGCGACGTTCAGCGTCGAGTACTTCTACGATCCGGGAAGCCAGGACATCAGCCTGCTGGAGATCAATCCGCGCCACTCGCAGTCGCACGCCGAGCTGTTCGAGTACGTGGACGGTGCGCCCAACCACCACTGCATGCTCGCCCTCGCCCTCGGTGAGGAACCGCGCATGCCGTTCCGGCAGGGCCGGTACGCGATGGCGGCGAAGTGGTACCACCGGTGGTTCACGGACGGCGTCGTGCGCCGTGTCCCCTCCGCCGAGGACATCGCCCGCATCGAGCGCGAGATTCCGGGCGTCCGGATAGAGATCCTGCCCGAGCGGGGACAGCGGCTGTCCGACCTGTCCCAGCAGGACAGTTACAGCTACGAGATCGCGCACATCTTCACCGGCGGCGACGACGAGGAGGACATGCGCGGGAAGTACGACCAGTGCGTCGCCGCCCTGGGCCTCACCTTCGAGGGGCCCCCGGAAGAAGAGCGAGGATAAGGAGCGCCGGCCATGCGTCACGTGACCCACCTGCCCTGCGCGACGAAGGAAGAGGAGCACGTCGTCATCCCGATGCCGGACGGCGTCCGCCTGTCGGCGCGCATCTGGCGTCCCACGTCGTCGGACCACGAGCCCGTGCCCGCGGTGCTGGAGTACATCCCGTACCGCAAACGGGACCTCACCGCCGTACGTGATTCCGTCCACCACCCCTACATCGCCGGGCACGGCTACGCCTGTGTCCGTGTCGACCTGCGGGGCACCGGCGAGTCCGAGGGGGTGCTGCGGGACGAGTACCTGGAGGTGGAGCAGAGCGACGCCGAGGAGGTGCTGGCCTGGCTGGCCGAGCAGCCCTGGTGCGACGGCAGCACGGGGATGATGGGCCTGTCCTGGGGGGCGTTCGCGGCCCTCCAGGTGGCGGCCAGGCGGCCACCGAGCCTGAAGGCCGTCGTCATCGCGTCCTTCACCGACGACCGGCACGCCGACGACATGCACTACATGGGCGGAGCCATGCTGTCGGACAACCTGGCCGAGGCGGGCACCATGTTCGCGTACGCCACCTGTCCGCCGGATCCGGCCGTGGTCGGCGACGGCTGGCGCGACATGTGGCACGAACGCCTGGAGCACTCCCGGCCCTGGGTTCTTCAGTGGCTGCGCCACCAGCGCCTCGACGACTACTGGCGGCACGCCTCGGTCGCCGAGAACTACCAGGACGTGCAGTGCCCGGTCCTCGCGTCCAGCGGCTGGGCGGACGGCTACTCCAACGCCGTCACACGGCTGCTCGCCCACCTGGACGTGCCGCGCAAGGGGCTCATCGGCCCCTGGTCGCACAAGTTCCCCCACCTCGGCGAACCCGGCCCCGCCATCGGCTACCTCCAGGAAGTGGTGCGCTGGTGGGACCACTGGCTCAAGGGCGTCGACAACGGCGTCATGGACGGCCCGATGCTGCGGACGTGGATGCAGGACAGCGTTCCGCCGTCCACGTCGTACGAGGAGCGGCCGGGACGCTGGGTGGCGGAACCGTGCTGGCCCTCCCCGCACGTCCATCCGGCCACGCACGCGCTCACCCGGCACCGGATCGCGCCGCCCGGCGAGCGGCGGGAGGAAACGGCAGGGGACGAGGACGGCGACGCGCTGACCGTGCGGTCGCCGTTGTCCGTCGGTCAGTTCGCGGGCAAGTGGGCCTCCTACAACGCACCGCCCGACCTGCCCTACGACCAGCGCGAGGAGGACGGCGGCTCCCTCGTCTTCGAGACCGAACCCCTCACCGAGCGGCTGGAGATCCTCGGGTCACCGACCGTCGACCTCGATCTGTCCGTCGACGAACCGGTCGCCATGGTGGCCGCGCGCCTGTCGGACGTCCACCCGGACGGAGCCGCCACCCGGGTCACCTACGGCCTGCTGAACCTCACCCGGCTGGACAGCGCGGAGCGGCCGGAACCGCTGGAGCCCGGCCGCCGCTACCGCGCCACCGTCCACCTCAACGGAGTGGCGCAGAGCTTTCCGCCCGGCCACCGCATCCGTCTCTCCCTGTCCACCTCCTACTGGCCGCTCGCCTGGCCACCGCCGAAGCCGGCCATGCTCAGTGTCCACGACGGCTCGAGCACGCTCACCCTTCCGGTCCGTCCCCCGGAGCGGGCCGACGACACACAGGCCGCGCCGTTCGGCGAGCCGGAGGGCACCCCGCCCATCGTCACCACCACGCTGACCCCTCCCGAGGAACGCTGGGACGTGAAACGCGACCTGGTCGGCTACCACGCCGAGCTGGAGACCGTGAAGGACCGGGGCACGGTCCGCTTCGAGGAGATCGGCCTGGACGTCGGCCGCCGCGCCCACGAACGCTACACGTCCGTCGCCGACGACTTCACCTCCGTCAGCGGCGAGTCCACCTGGACCATGGACTTCCGGCGCGGGGACTGGGACGTACGCGTGGTCACCCACACACGCCTCACCTGTGACGAGAGCAGCTTCTGCGTCGATGCCACGCTGGACGGCTACGAAGGCGGCCGCCGGGTGTTCTCCCGCACCTGGAACGAGTCGGTGCCACGCGATCTGCTCTAGAAGGCCGGGACGTTGGTGACGCCGCCCGGTACTCGTGCTGCGGTGGCTGGTTGCCGAGCACGATGTGCGGTCGGTGGTAGTGGTAGTGGACAATCCAGCGGCCCAGGAGGTGGGTGCGTCGGGCTTCCGACGTCCACGTCCGGGCATGCAGGAACTCTTCGGCCAGGATGCGGTTGTATCGCTCCACTTTGCCGTTGTGGCGTGGGGTGCGGGGCGCGATGCGCTGGTGCCTGGCGCCGAGGAGGGCCCGGGTGAAGCGTTCGGCTCGGTAGAGGCGAGACGGCTGTATCCGTCTATGGCCGAGTGCAGACAGACGTAGCCACCGCGCTCCCGCTTCTTTCTCCGGTTGACGGCTTTGGCCTTGTCACTGCCGCGTCCGTGTGCGCGCCGGCCTCCGCCGGCACGGATGCGGCCCCGACCGGCGCCGGTTCATCGACCCCGATGGGGTCGACGGCGTCCCCCGACGGGGAGCGACGCGTTCCGGTGCGTCATGCAGTGGGGCCAGGTGCGGAGGGCCGCTTGGTGGTGTCCCGCCGGGAGACGGCCTCTGCCACCTCGTCGAGGGCGGTGCGCAGGAGGGCACCATATGCGTCCTGTGGCAGGTTGGGGGCGTGCTCCTTGGCCGCGTTGATGTGCTCGGTGGCCGCATCGAAGGACCCGAGTCGGCGGTAGTTGTCGGCCAGGTTGAGGTGGAGGGAGGGGTAGAACCCGGCGATGTGGAGGCCGGCGTGGTGCTCCTGGACGCGCTGCTCGGTCACGGCGTCGGCAGCGTCCAGGGCCCGGACGTCCCAGGCGAGGGCCTGGGCAGGATCTTCATAGAGGTCCGCCAGGTAGTGGGCGAGTGAGCAACGGTGCAGCGGGTCGCCTGTGACGCCGATCACCGGCCACAGGTCCAAGAGCTTTTGGCGGGCGGAGAGAGTGTTGCCCGTTCGGCCTTCGGTAACGGCTTGCCCGATGGCTTCCATGGTCGGGTCGGGGCCGGCGGGTGCGGTGGACATGACGTGTTCCTCGTTGTCGTCTCAGGCTGAGTGGTCGGACTTGACGGGCATGGCCAGGGTGGTGAGATCGCCGCGGTCGGCGGAGCGGATCGTGACGGGCCCGTCGTGTCCCCTCAGGTCGAGCATCACGTCGGGACCGATGGCTGTGCTCACTGCGGGATAGAGCGTGGTCATCTCGAACCGGATCCGGAGGGCCTCGCCCGTCACGGTGGCGGGGAGCTGAGCACCGGGGCCCTCGTCGTTCGGCGGCCGGACGTTCACTCCGTGACTGGAGACGTTCAGCGCGACGCGTTCGCCGGGGTGTTCTTCCAGGGCACGCAGCAGAAGATCCTTCGAGACTGTCGCGCGGGTGCTGATCTCGTCCAGGGAGGCGAGCATCAGCCGGTGATCGGGGAAGTCCTCGGACAGCAGCCGGCAGTGCCGGTCGTCCCGCGCGGGCATACGCAGCCAGAGCCCGTGCGGCACCGCTTCGATACGGACCAGCGCACTGCGCCGGACCGTGGCGACAGCGGCCCGCAGGTCATCGCCGTCGATCGTGCCGGCCCACGTCTGCTCCGCCGGCCGCGCCGGCACCAGGGTCCGGGTGGAGAGCCGGTACCGGTCGGTCGCCGTCAAGGCGATCGCCTCATGACTCGCCTCGATGTGCAAGCCGGACAGCACCGCCAACCCCGGCTCGTGCGCAGTCGCGGTCAGAACCTGCTCCACCGCATCCGCAAGCACGGGCCCCTTCAGTATGGCGATCAGCACACCGGGCACGCTGCCGCCGAGTGCGGACTTGATGACAGCGGCCTTCTGACGTGCCGTCGCCGCATCATCGACGATCTTGGCAACATGCTCGTCGAGCAGCCGCGCCGCCTCGTCGGCCCGGGCGTCGAGGACCGCCTCGACCGCAGCGAGGGGCATGGCGATCTCGCGGAGCTGACGCAGCACGGTCGCCCGTGCCACCTGGTCGGCGCCGTAGTAGCGGTAGCCCGAGACCGCGTCCACTTCGGCAGGGGGCAGCAGCCCGGAGTCGGCGTAGAACCGCAACGCGCTGGAGGTCAGACCACTGCGCCGGGCAAAGACCCCGATGGGCATCAGTTCAGAATTCGGCACCTCACCATCATTGAGCTTCAACCAACTCGAAGGTCAACATCGACGTCGGGCGTCACCGACGTCATGGCCGGCAACACCCAGGGGTGTGGCGTCCGGCGGCCTCGACGATGTGGAATGGGCGCGTGAACTCTCGTACCCCCGGCCCCGAGCGCCCCGAACGCGCCCGTCCCGCCTCCCACAGTCTCACCGGTGTCGGCCTCGCCGTCCTCGATCCCGACGGGCGGGTCCTGCTCGGCCTCGGCCACGACGGCCGATGGGAACTCCCGGGTGGCAAGGTCGATGCCGGAGAGGATTTCGAGACGGCCGCCGCGCGCGAACTGACGGAGGAGACCGGGCTCACGGTGTCCGCGGCGGACGTACGGGTAGTGACGGTCCTCGTCGACGGCCTCAACGGGCTGACCCGGGTGACGGCCGCGGCCGTCACCCGGCGGGCGACGGGTACGGCCCGGGTCACCGAGCCGGACAAGATCGTGCGCTGGGAGTGGTTCGGCCGCCGGGCGGTGCCGTCCTCACTCTTCCCGCCGTCCGCCTCGGTCCTGGACTGCCTGTGGCCCGAGGCGGTGCCAAGGGGGGCCGCCGCGGTACGTCATTACAGGGTGCTCGACGACGCGGCCGCCCCGCCCCGCTGAATCGCGTGCGCCTCGGTCCGTCCCCGCGCAGGACCGAGGGCACCGGACCGGCTCACGTCCCGCTCCCCCCGCGGGCCGCACGACGAAGTGGATGTGACTGACCGGGAACGTCACCGGCGTGGCGCCACCGGACCCACGAACACCTGCTCGCCGCCGTCACCTCGTGACGGCTCCGCTCACCTCCGCAGCCGGGGTCCGGCTCGCCGGCTTCCCGCGCCGTCGACTCGGCGACGTGCAGGGACACGGCGTCCCCGTCCCACGGTCTTCTCCGTCGAGGAGTGCCTCGGCCGCCGGCATGCGACGGCGCTGCCGGCCGGGGCCGCCGGTCCACGAAGGGCCGTGCCAGGTCCGCCGTGCGGGTGCACCCGGGCCTCCGGCGGCGACCGCAACCTGGCAAGTCATAGGTACGTCGCGAGGCCGGAGTCTTGGAGACTGGCCGCGCCCGGTCGGCAGCCGGCCACCTGGAGGCTTGTTTTCCCCCTTGCGAAAGGGATCCTCACCGACTGCCGACCGGAGCGCGGATACCGGGTTCCTTCTCGGAGCCCGGCTCGGTGCACCGCTGCGCCGACTGCTCGGAGGGCGCTTCCCCCTGCCCGAGAACACCTGGACGGGCATTCAACTGGAACAATAAACTCCGAATTCGGAATTCCGAATGAGACTTTTCCGTGGGTGGCGACGTCACAATCGGCCAACCTCACCGTGTCGGTGGAACCGCCTCACCCACCGCTGTAGGCTCGAAAACGTGCCGGCATCCTTTTGCCAGCAGTCCAATTTCCGCAACCACAGGAGATTCAGTGGAAAACGGTATGGAAATCGAATTCGACCTCGACGACATCCCCGCGGATGTCTTCGATCTGGCCGACAGCGGGCTCACGGTGGAGTCCCTGACGGCCGGTCACGGCCTCGTCGAGAACGGCGCCTCCTTCCCGAGCTGCGGCAGCTCCTGCTCGTCCCTGCCGTAGCCTGACAACCGCGGCGCCGGAGAGGGAGTCCTCCCCGGCGCCGCGGCCAGGCGCCACGCACATCCGCCAACTGATTCCAGTCAAGGGCTGCAGGTGACTTCCTCCTCCTTCGGAACGCATTTCTTCGCCCGTTTCTGCGGACTTCCCGCGACTCTGCCGGATGAATTGGCGGGCGGTCGGTCCTGGCAGCTGGCCCAGGATATCCTGTCGCTCGACGACGAATTGACGAAGGATGCCGAAGAGCTGAGCGATCTGCTCTACACGGCGATCGGCGGGCTCGGCGATCTCTCCTTGAAGCCGAAGCTGGTGGCATTACGCCGCGGCATCCACGGCAAAAGACTTCCGGCGCGTACGGAATGGAACGAGGAACTGGCCCGGGCGCTGCCCGCGGAGACCTCGCAGCGCGTCGGGCGCTGGCTGGAGACCATGCGCCGACAACGCGAAGCCCGTCACGAACTCGCCGCGACGATGGATCAGGACCGCGCGGACGAGACGGCCAGGCTGCTCAAGAGCGCTGCCGATCCGATGTTCCGGCACGCCCTGTCCCAGGCGAGCCCCGCCCTTCTGGACGAACTGGTGCGCAGCCGGCCCGGCCACCAGGCCCGGCTCAAGCCTCGTACGGTCGTCGGACTGACGAAGTTCGTCTCTCGCGCCGCGACGAAGACAAGCCCGTACAGCACCTTCACGGCGACGGCGGCGGGCACCTGGTCGGACGACGGCCCGGTGCTGTCCTCGTCGGGGGACAACACCATCGCCTGCGTCCTGGAACTGGACCGGATGGTCCTGGAACAGCTCACCGGCGCGCTGCTGGCGCGCGAGGAGGTCGCCCACGGCCTCCAGGTACGCCCCAACCCCAGCCTGCGCGAGGTGGACGGCCGGTACACCTTCCTCGGACGTCGGCCGGCCGAACCGCTCGTCTCCGTGCCGGCGACACCCCAGATCGCCGCATGCCTGCGCATCGTGGGAGACCAGTGCTCGCTGGCCCACCTGCGCGACAGACTCGCCGACGCGGCGCCCGAGCGCATCGACGCGGTGGCGCGGTTCTGCGCCCGGCTGGTGACCATCGGCGCGCTCGAGTACGTCGGCCCCGTCCCCGACCAGTCCGAGAACCCGCTGGACGACCTGATCGGACACCTCGTCGCGACGGCTCCCGGCCTCAGCGGCCTGACGGCCGAGCTCACCGCCCTGCGCGACGAACTCACCGGGGAACTGGGCCCGACGGAGGTCGACGGCTACCGCACGCGGCAGACCGCCATCGCGCGGCTGCTCACCTCGATCGGCCGACGCCTGGGGCTGGACTGGCCGCCGCCGGACGTGCTCGGCAAGATCTCCTTTCACGAGAACGCGGTCCTCCCCCACGGTTCACTCACCGCCTCGACGGCCGAGTGGCGCCCGGTCCTCGACGACCTGGACGTACTGCGCCGCTGGCTCGCCCTGCACGACCGCATGCTGCCCGTCCGGACGGCGCTCGGCGTGTACGTCGGGCACCGCTTCGGCGCGGGAGCCGCGCCGGCCTTTCTGGACGTGCACACCGCGATCCAGTTCGATCTCGCCCGCGAGGACACCGACTGCCCCGACTGGCTGCGCCCGCTGCGTCCCTTCCTGCAACTCGGCAGACCCGTCCCGGCCGAGGTGCTGGAGCACAGCCCGGTGCCCGAACTGGCACTGCTGCACCGGCTGCGCCGGAAGTCGCTGGAGACCGTACTGTCCGGCGAACGTGACGGCATGGTGCTCAGGACCGCCCCTGCCGTGCTGGAGGACCTGACGGCGGGCTGGCCGAACTGGGTCCGCGCCCCCGGCTCGATCGCCTGCTACGTTCAGCCGGCGCACGACGGCGATCGGCTGACGGCCGTGGTCAACACCATCAGCGGCGGACACGGCAAGGGCGGCGGGCGCTGGTCCCGGCTGCTGCGCCAGGCGGGCGGGCCGCGGCTCCCCACCGGCCGGCCCGCACCGGGCGCGGAACACGGCCCGGTACTCGCCGAACTGTCGGGGACCTTCGGGGTGTCCGTGAATCTGCGTGCGCCCACGGCCCCGTACGAGATCGACTATCCCTGCACCACGACCACCCGGCCCGCGCACGAGCGCATCCCGCTGCGCGATCTCGTCGTCCGGCACGACCCCGGCAGCGGCACACTGGAGCTGGTGGCCCGGCCGACGGACCGCCGCGTTCAGCCCGCCCATCTGGGCATGATGGCCGACCCGCTGCTGCCTCCCGCCGCGCGCCTGCTGTTCGCCGCCTTCGGACAGTCGTACCTCCTGCACCCGAGCCTGTCCCTGCTCAAACCCGCACCCGGCGACCACGTCCAGGACGTGGAGTTCCTGCCCCGGGTGGAAGTGGGGCGGCTCGTCGTGCAACGGGCGGAGTGGCGGGCCCCGATCGACCACGTCCCGGTGCGGCGCGCCGGAGAGACGGACGCGGAACACCTCCTGCGCCTGGCGGGCTGGATGCGCGCCCACGGCATCCCGCGGCGGTCCTTCGTACGGCTGCACACGGCCGGCGGGGACTGGGTGAGCAACGTGTTCGCCAAGTCCCGCAAGCCCATGTTCCTGGACCTGTCCAGCATGTCGATGCTCGCCGTCTTCCGGCACATGACCAGGTCGTTCACCGGGCTTGTGGCCTTCGAGGAGGCACTGCCCGACCCCACCCGGGCCGGCCCGGTGGCGGGCTCGGACCCCCGGGTCGTCGAGCTCGTCCTCGAACTCACCGCGGACGGCTCACCGTGAGCGACGGCGGATGGATCAGCGCGCACCTGTTCCACCACGGAGACCAGGACCAGTTGCTGACCTCACTGGTGGACCCGCTCACCGGGGAACTGCGCGGGCGCGCCTGGGCGGAGCGGAGCTTCTTCCTGCGGTACTGGGACGGCGGCCCGCACGTCAGGCTCCGCGTCCTGCCCGGCGACGACGCGGTGCGGGAGGACGTGCGCAAGCTGATCGAACACCGGGCGGCAGCGTACTTCGGGCGCTGCCGGGCTCCCGACGTACTGACCCAGGAGGAGTACCTCGCCTCCGCCCGGGAGATCGGCGCATGGGAGGGCGTCGTCCCCAGCGCGCACATGTACGCCAACAACTCGGTGCACTTCCTGCCGTACCACCGCGAACACGGGCGCTACGGCAGCGGCTCCACGATCGAGACCGTGGAGGAGCACTTCGCCGAGTCCAGCGCGCTGGCCCTCGCCCAGCTGCGTTCCGGAGCCGGACGGCAGCGACGTGAGACAGCCGTGCTGTGCTGCCTCCTCCTCGCCTGGACACTCGGCAGCGAGGACGTACCGGGGCTCGCCCGGCGCCAACTCGCGAAGGCCGGCGCACGGGGCGGTGGGCAGGAGTCCCTGTACGAGAGACAGCGGGACCGCTTGCTCGCCCTGGCGGCCAGTATGCGCAGGTCCGCGGGGCAATGGCGTCAAACGTCCGACGGCGACGGCACCCTGCGGCGGTGGACGGCGTCGCTGACGAAGGTGGTGGACGCGCTGAACGCGGACGCCACCGCCCCGTCCGCCGAGTCCGCGGCGGACCTGTGCGCGCACCTCTTCGCCAACCGGGTCGGCGTACGCGTCGACGCCGAGGGGGTGCTGCGCTACCTGGCCGCACGTGCGGTCACCGACCCGGACGGATCCCAGGGGGAATGATGTGGCGGACTTTCCGTGTCACCTATTACGACGAGGACCGCGGCCGACTGCTGCTGGAGGCCGTGAAGCCCCTCGTGGAGAGGATCTCGCCGCACGTGTCCTCGGTGCACTACCTGCCGCACTGGCTCCGCGGCCCGCATGTGCGCATCAACGTCGACGCCCGGCCGGAGGTGTTCGAAGACGTCGTCCGTCCCGCGGCCGACGAGTTGGTCAAGGCATACCTGACCGCGCACCCGTCAACAGCGGCGGTCGACGCCGCGGAGACGGCCCGCCGGCACGAGCGGCTCGCCGAACTCGAACACGAACCCGGACCGCTGACTCCGCTGCTGCCCGACAACTCCGTGCAGGAGATCCCCTACGACAGACGGCTGCATGTGCTCGGCAGCCACCGGGCCGCCGATCTGCTCGCCGACTTCTACGCGGCGACGACACCGCTCGCCTTCGAAACGGTCGCTCATCTGCGCGCCGGCGGCCGGCTCGCCGGGCTCGCCTTCGACACCATGGTCGCCTCGGCCCACGGACTGTCCGGCACCGGACTGCGCCAGGGATTCGTCTCGTTCCGTTCCCATGCCGAGGCATTCCTGTCCTGGTGGCCGGAGGCCGAGGGACTCCGCGAGGCATGGGAACGGCACTACGCGGCCCACCGCGACCAGCTCGTGCGGCGGCTGGAAGTGCTGCTGGCCGCCGTCGACTCGCGGGCGGCGGAACCCCGCTTCGTGCGCGGCTGGCTGGATGCCGCAGGTGACGTGGTGCGACGCGGCGCGGAACTGATCGCGGCCGGTGACATGAGCATGGACCCGCCGTGGGCGCATCGCTCGGCCGAGAACGACGAACTGGCCAGGGCCATGCTGCGGAAGAGCCCGTTCCACAACCGTCCGCGCCCGCCCGGCGCCGAGGTCGACAAGATCTGGTTCGACGGGTACCGGCTCACCCTCAACTACACCTATCTGCACCTCACCCGGCTCGGACTGGCTCCCGTCGAACGGTTCCTGCTGTGCCATCTGGCGGCGAACGCCGCCGAGGACCTGTTCCAGGTGTCCGCCACCGACGTACAGCTGCCCGCTCCCGGCCAGTCGCCCAGGGCCGTTCCCGCACGGCTCCGGGAGCCGTCGTGACCGCGCTGCGCAGGCTGTACCGGCTCACGGACGGCGTGCGGTCCGTCACCTCCGGATCAGGAGTCACCGCCCTCCTCCGCTGGCCCCACGCCGAGGAGTTCGGCAGGCTGACCGCTGCGGAGCACGCCGTGCTGCGCGCGCTCGTCGAGGACCGGTCGATCGAGGAACTCGACGCGCTCTGCCCGGCCGAGAACGCCACGGCCCTGGTGACGGCACTGGCCCGGGGCGGGTGGGCGGTGGCCACCGTTGTCCGCGGCGGGCAGACGCTGTACAGCACCCACGCCCGGTGGCCGCCACGCCGTCCTGCTGCGCCGGAGGGCCCGCGCCGGCTCTCCCGGTTCGCATCGGTCAGGCGGGACGGGGACACGGTGCTGGTGACGTCGCCGACCGCCGCACGGAGCATGCGGATCGCCGACACCCGGCTCCTGGAAACCGTCATGACGGCGGGTGCGCGGGACCCCAGCGGCCTGCCCGCCGAGACGGCACGGTGGCTGTCGACCGACCTGGCGGACGCGGGGCTCCTGGCCACCGCCGAGGAGACCGACGAGCTGCGGGGCGCCCAGTGGAGCCCGCACGAGCTCGCCTTCCACCACGACAGCAGGCTGCGCCGCGATCACCGGATGGGCGAGGATTTCGGCGGCACCTACTGGGCGAAGGGCCGCTTCGACCCGCCGCCCGCCCCGCACCCCGTCTGGGGAACGGCGGACGTCGCGCTCCCCCGCCCCGACCTCGAACGGCTGCACGCACAGGATCCGCCCCTGTCGGCGGTGATGGAGAGGCGCCGGTCGATCCGCTCGTACGACGAGGACCGGCCACTGACCGTCGAGGAACTGGGCGAGTTCCTGTTCCGGACCGCACGGGTACGCGCGACCGGTCAGGACACCGGCCTGGACGTGTCGGACCGGCCGTGGCCGGCGGGCGGCGCCGCACACGAACTGGAGGTGTATCCCTTGGTGCACACGGTGCGCGGCCTGCGCCCCGGCCTGTACCACTACGACCCGCACCAGCACGGGCTGAGCCGCGTCCCGGCCACCGCGACCGCTCTGCGCTGGCTGATGATGTCGTCGGCGTCCGGGATGAACGGGGGCGCCACACCCCAGGTGCTGTTCGTGATCGCGACCAGGTACGGCCGGCTGTCCTGGAAGTACCGGGCGATGGCCTACGCACTGACCCTCAAGCACGTGGGCGTGGTCCAGCAGACCATGTACCTCGCCGCGACAGCGATGGGGCTGGCACCGTGCGCCCTGGGCGTCGGGGACGCGGACGCCTTCGCCGCCGCCACCGGACTCGACGCCCTGGAGGAGACCGGCGTCGGGGAATTCGCTCTGGGACGGCCCGCCCCGTCGCGGGACGGGGCGGACGGGGGCCGAGTATGAGGCCCCGGCTCCGTGACGACGCCTTCTACGCACCGGTGGCACACGGGGTGGTCTGGCTGAGCAGCGCCGGTGAGATCACCCTCAACGGGACGTCGATCGCGGCCGTCACACAGCGGCTGGCCCCACACCTGGACGGCCGCAGGACCGTGGACGAACTCACCGCGGCCCTGTCGGACCGGCACCGGGACCTGGTCGTCGGGCTGATCGACGTACTGCTTGCGAAGGGCCTGGTCCGGGACGCCGACGAGGAACGGGGCGCGCCTGCGGGCGGCGGCGCCGGGCGGGCGTTCGCCACGTACTTCCTCGGAGACGGGGACGCCGCCCACGAGCGCTTCGTGGGAGGCAGGGCGCTGGTCGCCGGTCCTGGACCGATGGTCTCCGCGTGCGTACGGGCGCTGTCCCGCGGCGGGGTACGGAAGGTGACGGCGCTGATCGACAGCCCCGCCCAGGCCGCCGACGACCCGTGCGACGGCGGTACGGAGGGCGACGGTCCAAAGGACGACGTCCTGGAGGGCATCGACTTCGCACTCCACCTGTTCGACTGCGGAGGCATCGCTCCGGCCCGCCGGCTCGCTGCACGCTGCGCGCGGCGCGGCGTTCCCCTGGTGCAGGCGCTCCTGTCGGCGGCCGAGGTCGTCATCGGACCGAGCCCCGCACTGGACTGGGAGACGGTGTGGCGGCGGTTCACCCCTGACGACAGGCGGGCCTTCTCGACCGCCCGTACGCCTCCGGCATCGGGCGCGTGTCTGCCCGTACTGGCCAACCACCTCGTGTTCCGGCTCTACCGCGATGTCACCGGGGCATCAGCCGCCGCCGACTCCCGTCTCCAGGTGTTCGACACCGGCACGCTGGAGCAGTCCTCTCACCGAGTGCTGCCCCTCCCTCCGCCTGCGGGGCCGGTGCAGCGGTCGCGGGAACGGTTCGAGGCGTCCGTACGACGACTGCGCGCCGGGAGAGGACTGACCGAGGAGGAGTTCTCGACCCGTGTGATGGCCGCCGTCGACGAGCGGTTCGGGCCGATCAGGGACCTGGACGAGGCCGACCTGCCCCAGGTGCCGCTGCGGCAGATGCGTGCCGTCGTCGCGGACCCGTTCTCCGGCAACCGGGTGGAGGTGACGGCGGTCGGACCTGACTTCGCCTCGGCCAGGCACCGGGCCGCCCTGAAGGCCGTCGGCGTGTACGGGGTGCTCGCCTCCGGACCGCCCGCGCCGCGTTCCGCCGGGCGCCGCCCGCGCTGGGGACTGCGCCTGCGCGACGACGCACCGCTGCTGGTCGACGCCGATGCCGCTCGCGGCGCCACGCACCCGGACGCGCCGGACCCGGGTGCCGGTGTCGGGACCGGTCTCGACTGGGCGCAGATGGTGACCTCCGCCCTCCTCGCCGGTTACCGGGCCAACCTGTTCACCGGCTCCGGCGGCCGGTCCGGCTTCTCGGGCTCCGGCGGCCAATCCGCCCTGATCGACCGGTCCGGTACGCCGATCGACGAGAAGGCGCTGGCCTCGGACCCCGTCCTTGGGAAGTACCACCGGCTGCTCGGCGCACTCGCCGACGACGTCCGTCTGTACGACCTGACGGGTCTCGCCGGGGTGCCGACCGTGGGGTGCGCGGTGGAAGGGGCCATCCGCCACGTGGAGACCGCGCTGAGCTGGACCGCGGCCGCGTACCGTGGTCTCGAACACCTGCTGGCGGCAGCGCAGTCGAGAGCGCTCCCCGGCGCCCTCCTGGACGAGCCGGCCGTCTGCGACCGCGGATGGACGCCGCCCGCGGACGTCACCCCGGCCGAGGTGATCGACGCGATCCGGCGCACCGGCCGGGAGCCGGTGCTCACGCTCCTCGACGACGATCCGGCGATGGCCCGGGTCCTGCCCTGGGCCGGAAGGGTGGTGCTGCTCGATGTCTGACATGACACCGGCGGTGAGCCTGCTGGGGGACGGCCTCCTGCGGGAGGCCGTGGCGGACGCCCTGGCCGGGAGGGTCCGGCTGCGGGACCCGGCGGAGCCGCGACGAGACGGGCACGACGGACTCGTGGCCCTCGTGCCCGTCTCGGACAGCTGGACGGACACTCCCCTCGGCGCGGTGCCCGCCGTCCCGGTGCCCGCCGTCCCGGTTCCCGTCCTTCCCGTGACCGCCGAACTGGGCCACGTGGCCGTGGGACCACTGACGGCTCCCGGCACATCCGGCTGCTGGACCTGTGCCGACCTGCGGCGCCGCCGCAACCAGCCCGGCCGCTACGCGGTGCTGGACCGCAACCGTGCCGCCCTGGCCCGCAGCCCGGCACCGTGGCTGACCCCCTTCTCCGCCGACGGCATCGCGGCGCTGGTCGCCGACGAGATCACGGCACTGGCCCGCGGCCGCACACCCCGGTCCGCGGCGGCCCTCCTCCGCGTCTGCCTGGCGGACCTGACCGTGCGCACCCACCGAGTGCTGCCCGAACCGCTCTGCCCGGTCTGCGGAGAGCTGCCGGAGGACACCGCCGAGCACGCCCTGCTCCCGCTGCGTCACAGGCGCAAGCCCCGGCCCGGAGCGTTCCGGACCCGCAACGCGACCGAGGAACGCCGGGCGCTGGTAAGCCTGTTCGTCGACAGTGAGACGGGCCTGATCAGAGACGTCGGCACAGGGGACGAAGGCGGTCTCCCCGTCGCCAGGGCACTGCTGCCGATGCGGGGACACACGGCGGAGGAATCCGGGTGGGGGCGCAGTGACAGCTATCGCGCCAGTGAGGCGACCGCCGTGCTGGAGGCCGTCGAGCGGTGGGGAGGACTGCAGGCGGGCGGTAAACGGACGACCGTCCGCGCCCCGTACCGCGACATCCGTGAGACGGCTGTCGATCCTCGCACCCTCGGGCTCTACACGCCGGAGCGTTACGGGGTACCCGGCTTCCCCTTCACCCCCTTCCACGAAGACCTGTCGATGCACTGGGTGTGGGCCTACTCCTTCGCCCGGCGCCGGCCCGTGCTGCTGCCCGAGACGTACGCGTACTACGGGGCCCACCTGCTGCGGCCGGACGAACCCCGGCTGGCCTACGAGATCTCCAACGGCTGCGCCCTGGGCGGCTGTCCGGAGGAAGCCGTCCTCTACGGTCTCCTCGAAGTCGCGGAACGCGACGCCTTCCTGACCGCCTGGTACGCGCGCCGCCCACTGCCCAGGATCGATCTGTCCTCGGCCCGCGACCCGCGGGTCCGCCTGCTCGCCGCGCACCTCGAGGAAGAGACGTCGAGGACCGTCACCGTGCTGGACACCACGGTCGAACAGGGGCTGCCCTGCGTGTGGGCCATCGCCGTCGACCGCACGGGCGACGCCGGCCGGGCCAGGGCCGTGTGCGCGGGCGGCTCCCACCTCGTCCCCGAGCGCGCCGTGCTCAACGCGCTGTGCGAGCTGGGCCCGATCCTGGCCAGCGTGGACCACTCGTACGCGGAGCACCGCGGGCGGGTGAGGGCGATGGCCGCCGACTCCTCTCTCGTGCGGAGCATGAGCGATCACTCGCTGCTGTACGCCGACCCCTCGGTCTTCTCCCGGCTGGAGTTCCTGTTCTCCTCTCCCGAGCGGCGGTCACTGGAGGAGATGACAGCCAGGAGCGTCCCCCTCAGCGACGACGACCTGACCCGGGACGTCGAGCACGCCGTCGACCGGTACCTGCGGACGGGACTGGACGTGCTGGTCGTCGACCAGACCACCTCGGAGCAGCGAGCCGGCGGGCTGGCCTGCGTCAAGGTCGTGGTTCCGGGCACCGCGCCGATGACCTTCGGGCACGACATGCGCAGAGTGGACGGCCTGCCCCGGCTGCTCGACGTGCCGCGCCTCCTCGGCGACCCGGCCCCGCCCTCGACCGTGGCCGGACTCAACCCCTTTCCCCATCCCTTTCCCTGAGCCGGGAATCCGGTGGGCCCGGGCTGTTCGGCGCGGCCTGTGAGGAGGCCGCCGCCCGGCCCGGCGGCGGGGCCGTGTCATCGACGGGCGGCGGCGCCGGTGTCATCGACACGCGGGGCCCGCATCGTCGCACGGTGTGCGGCGCGTCCTCGTCGCGGTCACCGGCTCCGGCCCCTCCGCTCCTTATTGACATGGACGCGTCCTAGCGCAACTCTGAGAGCGCTCTCAGAATCGGTACGGACCAATCCCCCCACACCCGCACGGAGGTGGAGAGTGCTCTCAAGCCTCAAACACCGTCTGCTCGCCGCGGCCACGGCCGCGGTCCTGGCCGGCGCCCTGCTCACGTTCGGTGCCTCACCACCCGCGGACGCCGCGGTACCCGCCACCGTCCCCCTGAAGATCACCAACAACTCCAGCCGCGGCGAGCCGGTGCACATCTACAACCTCGGCACCTCCCTGACGACGGGTCGGCAGGGCTGGGCCGACGCGAACGGCACCTTCCACGCCTGGCCCGCCGGCGGCAATCCCCCCACCCCCGCGCCGGACGCCTCCATCCCCGGCCCGGCCGCAGGACAGACCAAGACGATCCGGATCCCCAAGCTGTCGGGACGCATCTACTTCTCGTACGGCCAGAAGCTCGACTTCCGGCTGACCACGGGCGGCCTGGTGCAGCCGGCCGTGCAGAACCCGAGCGACCCCAACCGCGACATCCTGTTCAACTGGTCCGAGTACACGCTCAACGACTCCGGACTGTGGCTGAACAGCACACAGGTGGACATGTTCTCCGCGCCCTACACGGTCGGTGTGCAGGGGACCGACGGCGGCGTGAGAAGCGTCGGACGGCTCGAGGCGGGCGGCTACGACGCCGTGTTCGGCGCGCTGCGGGCGCAGCCCGGCTGGGGCGGGCTGATCCAGACCCGGTCCGACGGCACCGTCCTGCGGGCGCTGTCGCCGCTGTACGGGCTGGAGACCGGGGCACTGCCCGCCTCCGTCATGGACGACTACATCAACCGCGTCTGGCAGAAGTACACGACGTCCACACTCACCGTCACCCCGTTCGCGGACCGGCCGGGCACCAGGTACTCCGGGCGCGTCTCGGGCGGCGTCATGCACTTCACCAACGGCGCCGGGACGGTCGTCACGAGTTTCCAGAAGCCCGACGCCTCCAGCGTCTTCGGTTGCCACCGGCTCCTGGACGCCCCCAACGACCAGGTGCGCGGACCGATCTCGCGCACGCTGTGCGCCGGCTTCAACCGCTCGACGCTGCTGAGCAACCCCCACCAGCCCGACCCCTCGGCGGCGGACTTCTACAAGGAGCCCGTGACCAACCACTACGCCCGGATCATCCACGACCGGATGGCCGACGGCAAGGCGTACGCCTTCGCCTTCGACGACGTCGGCCACCACGAGTCGCTGGTGCACGACGGCAACCCGGTCCAGGCGCGGCTGACACTCGATCCGCTCGACTGATCCGGTACCGGCTGCAGCAGGCCGCCCCCGGCTTCCCGCATCAGCGGGGGCCGGGGGCGGGCCAGTGCCGGGGCACCGCGCGGGGCGTCCGCGCGGTCGCCGCGTCGGGCCGGGTCAGGCGCCGGGCAGGACTCCGGTGCGGGCGACCTCGGAGTACCAGCGGGCGCTGGCCTTGGGGATGCGCGTGCCGGTCGGGTAGTCCACGTAGACGGCACCGAAGCGCTTGCCGTAGCCGTGTGCCCACTCGAAGTTGTCCAGCAGCGACCACAGGAAGTAGCCGCGCACGTCCGCGCCGTCCAGGATGGCCCGGTGGACGGCGGCCAGGTGGCCGCGCACGTAGGCGATGCGCGCGGGATCGTTGACCTGGCCGGCCGGATCGGCGTAGTCGTCGAAGGCCGCACCGTTCTCGGTGATGACCAGCGGCAGCTTCGGGAAGTCGGACGCCAGCCTGCGCAGCAGGTCGTACAGGCCGGTGGGGTCGACGGCCCAGCCCATGGCGGTGGTCTCGCCGGGCGGCTGGTGGAAGGCGACCCGGTCGGCCCCCGGCCAGGGGGTGTGGGCACTCCTGCCGTGTCCGTCGGAGGTGTGGGTGCCGCTGCCGTCGGCCTCGGAGACGACGGTGGGTGTGTAGTAGTTGACGCCGAGGAAGTCCAGCGGCTGGTGGATCTGCCGCAGGTCGCCGTCCTGCACGAAGGACCAGTCGGTCAGGGCCGCGGTGTCCTTGAACAGGTCCTCCGGGTAGGCGCCCTGCAGCATCGGGCCGGTGAAGACCCGGTTGGCGAGCGCGTCGATCCGGCGGACCGCGTCGGCGTCGGCGTCGCTGTCGGTGAGCGGACGGACGTGGTGGACGTTGAGGGTGACCGAGCACTGGGCGTCGGCGCGGAGGCGGTCGCGCAGCGCCTGGACGGCCAGGCCGTGCGCCAGGTTGAGATGGTGGGCGGCGCGCAGGGCGGCGACCGGGTCGGTGCGTCCAGGGGCGTGCACGCCGGATCCGTAGCCGAGGAAGGCGCTGCACCAGGGCTCGTTCAGGGTGGTCCAGGTCTTCACCCGGTCACCGAGGGCGTCCGCGGCGAGGGCGGCGTACTCGGCGAACCTCTCCGCCGTGGCACGCTCCGGCCAGCCCCCCGCGTCCTCCAGCTCCTGCGGCAGGTCCCAGTGGTAGAGGGTGGCGACGGGCTGGATGCCCTTCTCCAGCAGGTCGTCGACGAGGCGACGGTAGAAGTCCAGGCCCTTCTGCACGGCGGGACCTCGGCCGGTGGGCTGGACGCGGGTCCAGGCGAGGGAGAAGCGGTAGGCGCCCAGGCCGAGTTCGGCCATGAGTGCGACGTCCTCGCGCCAACGGTGGTAGTGGTCGGTGGCGATGTCGCCGGTGTCGCCGTTGCGGACCCGGCCGGGGGTGCGGGCGTAGGTGTCCCAGATGGACGGCGTGCGGCCGTCCTCGGCGGCGGCCCCCTCGATCTGGTACGAGGCGGTCGCGGAACCCCAGAGGAAGCCCTTGGGGAAGGTACGGGCGGCGTCCGGGGCGGACGCGGTCTGCTGTGCTGCGGTGACCACGTAAGTCCTTTCTAGGTGGGCGTGTTCGCAAGCGCACGCATGCCTGCGGGGTGGGGTGGGGTGGGGTACGGCCCGTCGGCGGGGGCCCGGGCCGGCACGCCGGCGGGTCAGCCCTTGACGGCGCCCGCCATGATGCCGCTGACGATCTGGCGGCCGAAGATGATGAACATCGCCAGCAGCGGCAGCGTGCCGAGCAGCGCGCCCGCCATGATCAGCGACTGGTCGCGGACATAGCCCGCGCTGAGCTGGGTGAGCGCGACGGGGACCGTCGGGTTGGTCATGTCGAGCACCACGAAGGGCCAGAAGAAGTCGTTCCACGCGTGCACGAAGGTGATCATGAACAGCACCGCCATCGCGGGCCGTGCTATAGGCAGCACGATGCTCCAGAAGATGCGCAACGAGTGCGCCCCGTCCACGCGTCCCGCCTCGACGAGCTCGTCAGGCAGAGCCTCCGTCAGGTACTGCCGCATGAAGAAGACGCCCACCGCGCTCACCAGCGTGGGGAAGATGACGGCGGGCAGCTGCTGCGACCAGCCCAGCTCGGACATCATCATGAACAGCGGTACGACGGCGAGCTGCGGCGGCACCATCATGGTGCCGATCACCAGCATGAGCAGGACGTTGCGCCCCTTGAACCGCAGCTTGGCGAAGGCGAACCCGGCCAGGGTCGCGAACATCACCGTGGACAGGGCGATCACCCCGGCCACGATGAGGCTGTTCATCATGGCCTTGCCCATCGCCGCCTCGTCCCAGGCCCGGGCGAGGTTGCTGAACAGGTTCGGGCCGGGCAGGAAAGGTGGCGGCGTCTGGCTGACCCGGGTGTTGTCGGTGGAGGCGGCCACCATCGTCCAGTACAACGGGAAGATCGACAGCAGCGCCATGATGGCGAGCAGGACGTAGGCGAGC
This sequence comes from Streptomyces sp. WG7, assembly GCF_049975785.1. Taxonomy (NCBI): domain Bacteria; kingdom Bacillati; phylum Actinomycetota; class Actinomycetes; order Kitasatosporales; family Streptomycetaceae; genus Streptomyces; species Streptomyces sp. WG7. The sequence continues at coordinate 112,979 of NZ_JBNGGE010000011.1, read as the reverse complement.
GGGCCCGCGTGGTGCTGGCGGCCGGCGCGCTGGCGCAGCAGCCGGCGACCGCCGCGGCCGGCCGGCTTCTCGGCGGAGGTCCGGGCCGGAGCGTCCGTCCGGGCCGGGAGGCTTTGAGTGGTCATGGCGACTCCAGGTCAGGACGAACGGGAACGCAGGCGCTTGATCAGCCGCTGCACGGCGAAGGCGAGGACGAGGACCATGAACATCACCCAGGCGACGGTCGCCGAGCGTCCCATCTGGTAGTTCTTCCAGCCCTCCTCGTACAGCAGGAGCCCCAGCGTCTGGTACTGGTTGTCCGCGCCGCCCGTGATGCCGTTGGGTCCCTGGCCGAAGATCAGCGGCTCGCCGAACAGCTGGGTCGCGCCGATCGTGGAGAGCACGATGGTGAAGACGATGGTGGAGCGGATGCCGGGGATGGTGACGTGGATGAACTGCTGCCACCGGGAGGCGCCGTCGAGGGAGGCGGCCTCGTACCGGTCGGCGGGGATGGCCTGCATCGCGGCCAGGTAGAGCAGCGCGTTGTAGCCGGTCCAGCGCCAGATGACGATGGTGGAGATGGCGACCTGGGCGGGCCACTTGTCGGCCTCCCAGTTCACCGGGTCGATGCCGACCGAGCCGAGCGCCCAGTTGATCATGCCGAAGTCGCGTTCGAAGATCATGGTGAACACGAGCGCGGCGGCGGCGACCGAAGTGGCGTAGGGAACCAGCGAGGCGACGCGGAAGAACAGCGAGGCGCGCATCCGGTAGTTGAGCAGGTGCGCCATGCCGAGCGCCATCATCAGCTGCGGGACCGTGGAGATGACGCCGATGGTGATCGTGTTCTGCAGCGCGTTCCAGAACCGGGAGTCGCCCCAGAGCTCGACGTAGTTGTCGAAAGCCACCCACTCCATGACGTCGAGGGTGGCCAGTTCCACGTCGTGCAGGGAGATCCACGAGGTGTAGACGAGGGGGTAGAAGCTGAACGCGGCGAAGACGATGAAGAACGGCGCGACGAACGCGTACGGGGCGCCCTTGATGTCCAGCCGGTGCAGCAGTGCGCCGCGCCGCCGGGCGGTGCCCTCGCCGCCCGTCCTGGGGGACGGACCGGGAGGCTCGTCCCCGGCCAGGGCCTTGGTGGTGGAGGTGGCCACCGGACTTCCTTCCTGAAAGCGGATGTGTGAGCCGGGCCCCGGGCCCGCCGGCAGAACGCCGGCGGGCCCGTCGGCCGCAGGGGCGGTGGGTCAGCCGACCGCCTTCTCGATGCGCTCCGCGGTGGTCTCCCACGCCTCGTCACGCGCGGTGTCCTGCTGCTCGATCAGAGTCAGGCCCTGGGAGAAGAGGTCCTTGATCGCGCCGTCCTTGCGGCCGAGGATCTGCTTGTCCGGGATCTCCTGGGCGGCGGCACCGAAGATCTGGCCGATCGGCGCGTCGCTGAAGTACTCCGACTTGGCGTTCTTCACGTCGGGGTTGTCCAGCGCCTGGAGCGAGGACGGGATGTTGCCGATCTCCTTGAAGATGTGGGCCTGCTGCTCCGGCGCGGTCAGCCAGGCCACGAGCTTCTGGGCCTCTTCCTTCACCGGGCTCTGCTCGATCACACCGAGGAAGGAGCCGCCCCAGTTGGCGCCCTTGGGGGCCTTGGCGACGTCCCACTTGCCCTTGTTCGCCTCGCCGGCCTTCTCGCTGATGTGGCTGAGCATCCACGCCGGGCACACGGCGGTGGCGAACGTGCCGTTGGCCAGGCCCGGGTCCCAACCCGGCTGGAACTGGCGGAGCTCGGCCGTCAACTCGTCCTCCGCGGCGTCGGCGGCGAGGTTCCACGCCTCCTTGACGGCCGGGTTCTTGTCGTGGATCAGCTCGCCCTTGGCGTTGTAGTACTGCTCGGGGTAGCCGTAGACCATGGCGTTGAACAGGCCGCTGGCCGCGTCCATGTAGGCGACGTCGTCACCCTTGAAGCCCTTCTTGAAGGTGCGGCCCACCTCGACGTACTTCTTCCAGTCGCCCGCCCAGAGCTTGGCGACCTCCTCGCGGTCGGTGGGCAGGCCGGCCTTCTCGAAGTAGTCCTTGCGGTAACAGACGGCCATCGGGCCGATGTCGGTGCCCAGACCCAGCACCTTGCCGTCCTCGGTGCTGATCTGGGACTCCTTCCACGGCAGGAAGTGGTCGGTGCCCGATATCTTGGAGAAGTCGGCGAACTTGTCCGCCTGGGTCTCGGTGATCTCCTTGGCCCGGCCGATCTCGATGCCCTGGATGTCCTTCAGGCCCTTGCCCCCGGCGAGCCTGGTCTGCAGCGCGGTGTAGTACGTCTGCTCGTCACCGGCGATCTCGGCCTTGATGTCGACATCGGGGTTCTCCTTCTCGTACTGCTCGAGAAGGCCCGTCTCCTTGATGCCCATCACGCCGTACAGGCCCATGGTGATGGTGGTCTTGCCGTCCTTCTTGCCACCGCCGGTGGCCGAGTCGTCGCTGCTGCTGCAGCCGACGACGAGTGCCAGCGCGCCGACGGCCGCGGCCGTCGCCACCGCCTTCCTGCGCAACGAACCGAGAGTGCCCATGGATCTCCTCCTAGCGACGGCGCTGACACATCGGAGTGACGAGTTCTGCGATGACTACAGCGATGACTACAGCGATGACTACAACGGCTCTGAACAAGGTGGGCACGTGCCCAACTTTGGTGGGCACGTTCCCACCGGCGCATCGAAGACTCCTCGGGAGCGGGCCCATCTGTCAATAACTTGAACGCGACTTGTCGCCGGGCCCGAGGCCCGGCGTTCGCTTCCCGGACCCCGGGGGTTGCTCCGCCGACGGCGGGGTCTGCAAGAATTGCCGCAGGTCACCTCCGCGGTAGGCACCCCCGCCGCGGCTGCCGAGGGGGGAGTGCATGACCGGCAACCGCCGTCCCACGATCAAAACGGTCGCCGCCCGCGCCGGCGTCGGCCGCACCACGGTCTCCCGCGTCGTCAACGGCTCGGAGTTGGTCAGCGCCGACGCACGTGCCCGGGTCCTTGCGGCGATCAAGGAACTCAACTACGTTCCCAACTCTGTCGCCCGCGGTCTGGTGACCAACCGCACCAACGCCGTGGCCCTGGTGATCCCGGAATCGGAGAGCCGGCTCGGTTCGGAGCCGTTCTTCGCCGCACTGATCCGCGGCGTCAGCAGCGCACTCGCCGAGAGCCGGACCCAGCTGCAGCTGATGCTCGTCCGCGACCAGGCCGAGCGGGACCAGCTGACCGAGTCGGTGGCGACCCGCCGGGTGGACGGCGTCCTGCTGGTCTCCGTACACGCCGAGGACCGGCTGCCCGGCATGCTGGAGGAGATGGGCCTGCCCACCGTGCTGGCCGGCCGTCGCGACGCGGGCGAGCGGCTGAGCTACGTCAACTCCGACAACGCGGGCGGGGCGACCGCGGCGGTACGGCACCTGCTGGACAGCGGCAGGAGAAGGATCGCCACGATCACCGGCCCACTGGACATGGACGTGGGCCGCAGCCGGCTCGCCGGCTGGCGCGCCGCGCACGAGGAGGCCGGAACGGCCGCGAGGGAACTCCTGGTCGAGGCGGGTGACTTCACCGAGGAGGGCGGCCGTCACGCCATGCGTTTGCTTCTTGAACGCGCCCCGGATCTGGACGCCGTCTTCGCCGCCTCCGACCTCATGGCGGTGGGCGCGCTCGCCGAACTGCGCCGGCGGAAACGGCGCGTGCCCACAGACGTCGCCGTCGTCGGATTCGAGGATTCGGTCCTCGCCCGCCACACCGACCCTCCCCTGACGACGGTGCGTCAGCCGGTGGAGGAACTGGGCCGGACCATGGCCCGGATCCTCACCGACATCACACAGCACGGCGCGCCCCGGCAGCAGATGACGCTGCCGACGGAGCTGGTGGTGCGCGAGTCGTCCTGACACGCGGTCACCGCGGGGCCGGCGGGGGCGTCGGAGAAAGCTGCCGCTGCGCCCGTTCTCGCAGACCTGTCAGCGGAGCAGGGCCTCGAAGCGCACGGGTCGCCCTGCTTCGCCGAAGCCGCCGAGGCACGGGCACGAGCGACCGGCCCGCACCTCTGACGCGTTGTCGCCCGTCGAGCCGCGGCGACGAGCCCGAACGGCAGAGTTCCTCCGCGGCACCCGCGATGGCCATCGAGCCTCTTTCGACCTCATTCCCGGTGACGATGTGGGGCGGTGATGGACTCGATGCGTTCTTGGCAGAGCCGACGGCGTCCTTGGCGCCGGACAGCTCCCACGCCTTGCAGTCGTTGCGGTTGCCCGCGACTGGCCGGCCGACGGCGACGACGAGACGCGTGTCGGCGTCGATGACGAATGATGGTTGGTGGAGTACCGGTACTTCCAGCCCGCAAGCGGTTCGTCGAGGACGCCGTTGCGTTGGTGCGGTCAAGCGCCGGTCATGAAACTGAGTTCAAGGTGGGAGCCCTGGGATGCGTCCGACGGGTGCCGCAGCGCCGGCGCGGAACCGTCAGAGCGGATTGAGGCGGGCCTTGAGCAGGCAGAACTCATTGCCCTCAGGATCGGCGAGAACATGCCACTGTTCCTCGCCGGTCTGGCCGATGTCGGCCGGGCGCGCCCCGAGTTTCAGGAGGCGTTCGAGCTCGGCGTCCTGGTCGCGGTCGGTGGCGTTGACGTCGATGTGCAGCCGGGGCTTCCCCTGCTCCGGCTCGTCCCTGCGGCTGAGGATGATCGTGGGCTGCGGGCCGCCGAACCCTTCGCGCGGCCCGATCTCGAGGGTGCCGTCCTCTTCACGATCGAGCACCACGAAGTCCAGGACCTCGCACCAGAACCGTGCCAGTACCTCGGGGTCGCGGCAGCCGAGCACGAGCTCACTGATACGACATGCCATGGACGAAACCTACTCTCAGCGTGGGGACTTGCCGGGGGCCGCGCGGAGCCCGGGCTCCCGGCAGGGGACGCTCGAGACCGTACCGGCCGAGGCGAGCAGGCGCGAAGGTTTTTGGGTCCCGCAGCATCGCCGGCCGCGTCCCCGACCTCACGGGTCAGTGCACCTGGTCGGGGATCGCGTTGCCCGAAGGGGCGTCGCTGCGTCCGTAGTGGTGCGTGGTGAACATGTAGAGGAGGCCCACGGACACCACGACTCCCCCACCGAGCAGTACGATCCAGTTGTCGTACCAGGGGGCGTCGGGGGTCCGGGGCCAGGAGATGTTGACGATGGCGAAGATCCCGTAGGCGAGCGCCCCGGCGTTCACCGGCAGACCCCACCGGCCCAGCCGGTACTCGCCGCTCGGCTTCCAGCCCTTGAGCCGGGCTCGAAGAGCGGCCAGGACGACCATCTGGAACGCGGCGTAGATGCCCAGGATCGCGAAGGACACGATCTTGGTGAGGGCGTCCGTCGAGATCAGCGAGCCGAAGGCGATCAGCGCCGGGATGACCGCGGCGACCAGCAGCGCGTACTCGGGCACCGCGCGGGTCGGTGAGAACTTCCGCAGCAGCCGGTGGCCGATGATCATCTCGTCGCGGGCGTAGGAGTAGATGAGGCGGCCGGCAGCGGCCTGCAGACTGATCGTGCAGGAGAGGAAGGAGATGAGGACGACGGCCATCACCACCCGTGCGCCGGCCTCGCCGAGCGCGTCGAAGAGGACCCGGACGACCGGGTCGGTGTCCCTGCCGGAGATCACCGCGCGGTAGTCGACGACGGCCAGGAGCAGCGTCAGACAGGTGAAGGTCGCCGCCGCGCCACCGACGTAGATGGTGCGGCGCATCGCCTTGGGAATCACTCTGCCGGGGTGGGGCACCTCCTCGGCGACGTCCCCGCAGGCCTCGAAACCGTAGTACTGGTAGAAGCCGATGATGGCCGCCCCGAGGAAGACGGGCAGGTAGGAACCGTCGCCCGCGGCGCCGAAGTCGTCGAAGAGGACGCCCAGGCCGTGGAAGCGGTGCGTGGTCAGCAGGATGACGCCGACGACCAGGGCGCCGATCAGTTCCGCGCTGAAGCCGATCAGCGCCGCCCAGGAGAGGGCTTTCGTGCCGGCGTAGTTGATGAGCACGGCGACGACGATCAGCGCGATCGTACACAGCACGGTGGTGTGCACGGTGACGCGGAAACCGAGCAGGATGGCGATGTAGGGCCCGGCCCCGTAGGCGACGCTGGTGATCGTCACGAGCAGCGCCCACATGTAGACCCACCCGGTCATCCAGGCCCAGCGCCTGCCCCACAGCCGTCGCGCCCACGGATAGACCCCGCCCGCGATCGGATACTGCGCGACGACCTCGCCGAAGACCAGTGCGACGAGGAACTGCCCGCACCCCGCCATGACGAACGCCCAGATCATCGGGGGTCCGCCGTCGGCGAGTGCCGTGCCGAAGAGGGTGTAGGTACTCACCACCGGGGAGAGATAGGTGAAGCCGAGGGCGAAGTTCGCCCACGGGCCCATCTCCTTGCGGAACTCCGAGTCCTGCTGTCCGTGGCCCGCGGCCGCGGGGCCGCCGGGCGTTCCGGGAACGGTCACCGGGTCTACCCTTCCGTGGCCGGCGGCCGCGGGGCCGGACGGGCGGTGATGAGGTCCGCGGCGCGTTCGGCGGCGAGCAGCACGGTGACCATCGGGTTGACGGTCGGCATGGTGGGGAAGACGGACGCGTCCACGATCCGCAGCCCGTCGTGTCCGCGCAGCCGCAGCTGTGGGTCGAGCACCGCCAGCGGATCGTCCTCGGCGCCCATCCGGCAGGTCCCGGCCGGGTGGTAGACGGTGTGCGCGGCGCGGCGTCCGTACTCGGACAGGTCGGCGTCCGAGCGTACGTCCGGGCCCGGCGCCACCTCCCGCAGCAGCCACTCGTCGAGCGGCGCGGCGGATGCCACTTCGCGGGCGATCCGCAGGCCGTCGACGATCGTGCGCTCGTCGTGCCCGTCCGGGTCGGTGAAGTAGCGGAAGTCGAGGGCGGGTTTGACGTCCGGGTCCGCGCTGCGCAGCCACATGCGGCCGACGGAACGGGCGCGCGGCACGTTGGGGGTCATGCAGACGCCGTGCTCGGGGACGGGGTAGCCCAGCCGTTCGGTGTTCGTGGTGAACGGCACCTGGTAGAAGTGGAACATCAGGTCCGGGCGCGGGCCGCCCGCCGGGTCGCGGCGCAGGAAGAGGCCGGCGTCGGAGTCCATGGCCGAGTTGGGCGGCAGCGGTTCACGGGTCTCCCACACCATCACCGACTCGGGATGGTCCAGCAGGTTCTCGCCCACCCCGGGCAGGTCCGCGCGGACCTCGATGCCCAGGTCGCGCAGGTGGTCGGCCGGGCCGATGCCGGAGAGCATGAGCAGCCGGGGCGTGTCGATCGCTCCGGCGCACAGCAGCACCTCGGCGTCCGCCTCCAGCGTCGCGAGGGAGCCGTCGGGGTTGCGCACCTGGACGCGGGTGAAACGGCCCTCGCTGTCGGGCAGCAGCCGGTACGCCCAGGTCTCCAGGCGCAGCGTCAGGTTCGGTCGGTTCAGTACGGGGTGCAGGTAGGCGACGGAGGCGGAGGAGCGGGTGTTGGTCGCCGGGTCGTAGGCGAGGGAGAAGAAGCCGGCGCCGTCGGTGAAGGGGCGGGCGTTGAAGTCCTCGACGCGCTGGACGCCGAGCCGGGTGGTGGCGGCCGTGACGAAGTCCTCGGCGATCGCGTTGCGGTCGGCGGCACCGACGGGCACGATCGTGTTCTGCAGCCGTGTGCGGTACGGCAGGATCGTTTCCGGGCCCCAGCCGGCGCAGCCTCGCTCCACCCACTCGTCGAGGTCCTGCGGGAACGGCAGGAAGCTGATCAGCGTGTTGTGCGAGGAGCAGCCGCCGAGCACGCGGGCCCGGGAGTGCAGGATGTGCGAGTTGCCGCGCGGCTGTTCCTCGGTGGTGTAGCCGTAGTCGAACTCGGAGCCGAGCAGGTTGATCCAGTTGCGGAGCCGCAGGATGCGTTCGTCGCCGACATCGCTGGGGCCGCCCTCCACCACGCAGACACGGCAGGCGGGGTCCTCGCTCAGCCGTGCGGCCAGTACGCAGCCGGCGGTGCCTCCGCCGATGATCAGGTAGTCGTAGGTCGTCGTCTCGTCGTCCATGGCGTCGCCTTCTCTCTCGCCCTGCCCGCTCAGCCCTTGAACCAGCCGGAGGGGGCCGGCCGCAGGTTCTGGTAGATGTGCTTGGCCTCCTGGTACTCGCGCAGACCGGTGGGTCCCAGTTCCCGGCCGAAGCCGGACCGGCCGAAGCCGCCCCACTCGGCCTGGGGTACGTAGGGGTGGAAGTCGTTGATCCAGACCGTGCCGTGCCGCAGCCGGCCGGCGACCCGCTGGGCGCGGCTCGCGTCGTTCGTCCAGACGCCGCCGGCCAGGCCGTACCGGGTGTCGTTGGCCAGTTCCACGGCCTCGTCCTCGGTCCGGAAGCGTTCCACCGTGACGACCGGGCCGAAGACCTCCTCCTGCACGATGCGCATGGAGCGGTCGCAGTCGGCGTAGACGGTGGGCAGCAGGAAGAAGCCGCGGGACAGCTCGGGGTCGTCCGGGCGGCGGCCGCCGCAGACGAGCCGGGCGCCCTCTTCACGGGCGACCTCCAGATAGCCTTCGACCTTCTCCCGGTGCTGTGCCGAGCTGAGCGGTCCGCTCTCGGTCGACGGTTCGAGGCCGCTGCCGAGACGGATGGCCTGCGCGCGGGTGGCCAGCCGCTCCACGAACCGGTCGTGCAGGCTGTCCTCCACGAGCAGCCGCGAGCCGGCCGAGCAGACCTGCCCCGAGTGCAGGAACGAGGCTTCCAGCGCGTGGTCGACGGCGGCGTCGAAGTCGCAGTCGGCGAAGACCACGTTGGGGTTCTTGCCGCCGAGCTCCAGGGCGAGGTTCTTCACGCCCGGCGCGCACGCCTCCATGATCCGGCGCCCAGTGGCCAGGCCGCCGGTGAAGGAGACCAGGTCCACCTCGGGGTGGGCGGACATCGCCGCGCCCACGGTGTTGCCGGGGCCGAGTACGAGGTTCGCGACGCCGGGCGGCGCTCCCGCTTCCGCGATCAGCCGGATCATGTGGATCGTGGACAGCGGTGTCGTCTCGCTGGGCTTGAGGACGAAGGTGTTGCCCGCCGCCAGGGCGGGGGCGACTTTCCAGGAGGCCTGCAGCAGCGGGTAGTTCCACGGCGCGATGAGGGCGCAGACGCCGATGGGGTGGTAGGTGACCCGGCTGAGTACGTCGGGGCCGACGTCCACGACCCTGCCACCGTCCTTGTCGGCGATCTCGGCGAAGTAGCGGAAGGCGTTCGAGACGTCCTCGATGTCGATGCGTGCCTCGGCGAGCGTCTTGCCGGTGTCGAGGGTTTCGACGCGGGCGATCTCCTCCTGGTCGCGCAGGAGGAACCGCGACACCCTGAGGAGCACGTCGGCCCGCTCCCGGGTGGGTGCCGCCGGCCAGTCACCCCGGTCGAAGGCCTGCCGAGCGGCTCGTACGGCCCGGTCGACGTCGGCCTCGTCGGCGTCGTCCACCTGCTGGATGACGGACGCGTCGAACGGGTTGATCACGTCCCGGCGCGCGCCGTTCACGGCGCCCGTCCACTCGCCGTCGATGAACAGTTCCGGCATCGCAGGCTCCCTCGCTCGTACCCGGCCGCTGCCGACGTAGCTCACCGGCACGGCACACTTGGCACCAACATCGTCCGAGGGGCCCGCACCGGTCATGCGGACGCACCGGCCGCGGGAGGGTTGGGCGGGGATGTGACCTGGTTGGGCTAGCTGGTGCGTGACGCACGGGCACTGCGGGGTGGCGTGACGCACGGGCGCTGCCGGGGGGGGTGGGGCTTCGCCCGTTCTCGAGGTGGACGATGAGGCCGCCCTCGGCCATCCCCAGGAACTGCTCAAGTCGAGCCGGGAGGTCGTGCGGGTGCGAGGGCCGGTGGTGCTCGGACCGGAGCCGACGGTGGCACCGGTGCTCGCCTCGGCGCCCTCGCCGTTGGGGTCCGGGGCGGCGGACGCGTCACGGGCGCCGGTGTGCTGGGGCCCGGAGCCGTGAGTGGCGCCGTTCGGGCCCGTGGTGGAGTCGTCGCCGTGGCAGGCGGTGGGCGAGGGGCCGGCCGCTGCGCAAGGGCGAGCAGGGAGGTTCTCGACGCGAACGATCGCTCGGCGGGCCAGTACCGCTCACGCTTGCGCAGGAGCCCTACTGGACGCGAACGATGGCTCGGCGGGCCAGTACCGCTCACGCTGGCGCGGGAGCCCTACTGGTCACCAGGACGCGGCGGACCGGCCGGGGCGTACCGCTCGACCCGCCGCTCATGCACGGCCGTTGCGTACGAGACCGCCCGGCGGCGAGTGGCGGCCTCGCGATGTCCGCGCGAATGCCGCCCGCCGCACTGGCCGAACGCGGCTTCGGGTCCGCTGACGGGCGTGGAGGCGAAGACCGTCGTCCGCCTCTCGTGTCCGGGTCAGCCGGCGTCGGGCAGCGCCCCCGGGTAGCCGTCCTCGTCCGCCTGCCGCCGCGCCCGGCGCGCGTTCTCCTCGCGCACCGCGTCCAGCCACCGCCACGGTCGGGTCTCGTCCAGGGTGAGGCCGGGACAGGCGAGTTGGTGCGGGATGCGGCACGTGGTGCCGGGTGGCGGTTCGCTCAGACCGCCGTTCCAGGCCTGCCCACCGGGGTCGATGTGCCAGCGGTGCCCGCCCGGGACGAGGTGAGCGGGAATGGTCAGGAGGGGTTCGAGCAGGACGTGCTGACCGGTGTAGGTGAGACGGCGTTCGCCGGCCAGGCCGCAGTTCGGACAGACCGGCCGGGCCGGTGGTTCGGGCCCGGTGGCGCCGTCGTGGGCGGCCTGCCCCAGGTCGACGCTCTCCCATGGCCGTGGGGCGTCGGCGGGCGGCTGCCGGTGGCTGTCGGGGCCGGGTACCGGGAAGAGACTCGGTTCGTGTGTGTCCCCCATGGATGCGAGCGTGCGGCGAAGGTCGGGAGCGGGACAGGGCGCAGGACGGGCGCAACGGCAGCACGCGGGCGGGTCGTACGGGCGCGGGCCTTCCGGCACGGCCCGTACGGCCCGGCCGACCGCTCATGTGTCCAGCTCGCGGACGAGTGGATGGTGCGCGCAGCGGAAGCCGCCGGCGAACGCGGTCACCGCGTCGAAGGGGAGCGTGTGAACGGTGACGTCCCGCTCGGTCAGTGCTTCGGCGAGTCCGGTCAGACGTTCGTCGACGAGTACCTCGCCGGGACTCATGACGAGGCTGTTCCCCGCGAGGAGGTCCACGGCGGCCCGGAGGGTGACGTCGATCAGGTCCCAGTCGGCGACCGGCGCCGGAACGCCGTCGACGAACTGCTCACGGCAGACGACCGCCAGCCCCTCACGGACGGCCGTGAGGCCGTCGTCCAGATGGATCACCTGGTCGCTGATCGGCACCTCGTGGACGCGGTAGCCGTCCCCGAGCAGGCGCGCCAGCCACCGCGCGCCGTCCGCGTCGGACGCCGTTCCGCCCCGGCCTCGGCCGACGAGAACGTCCCGGCCGAGGACCATGACGTCGCCGCCCTCGAGGAAGGGTCCGGTCGCCGCTGCGACGTCGGGCACCGCTACTGGTGACGGTGGCGGCATCACCGAGTAGCGGGCGCCGCGGGACACCGCCTCAGCGAAGACGGGGCGCAGCCCGAAGCGCTCCTTGAAACGGGCCGGCAGCCGCAGGGCGGCCTCGATGACGTGGTCACCGACGACGATCATCGGGTCGCGGACGAACGTCTGCATGCTGAACCGGTCCCTGTCGCTCCCGTACACGCCCAGTTCGAGTTCGGTCAGCTCCCGCGGGCGGTGCACGACGACCCCGCGGCTGGTCAGGAAGCGGTCCAGTCCGTCGATCTGCTCGACGCTTCTCGCGTATCCCTCGGGGTCCGCGTCGGACCAGAGCCTTCCCGCCCAGCGCGGCAGTTCCCGCCGGGTCCGGCCAGGAAGGAATCGCAGGGAGTCCGGCAGACCCGCGGCGACTCCTTCCGGGATACGGAAGTCGATGACGCGGCCCACCACCGCCTCTTTGAGGACTCCCCATTCGTGGGTGACGTTGATGCGGTCGAACGGTTGGAATGCGGTCATGATCATGTGACTCCTCGCCCTGTTTACCAGTGAGCGGGCCGGGTCTCGAAGGTCTTCGACCTGCGGGTATACCCAGCGTTTCACGTGAAACCGGCCAGTACGTCATCGAAGAGGGGCAAAGGCCACCGGGCAGTTCGGGTGATCCGCCCCGCCGGTACCTCATCCCTGAGGCGGACCCGCAGCCGGGGCCGGTCCGGCGATCAGCCGACGTGGGCGGCGATGGCGCGGGCACAGACCGTCGATTCGGTGTGCGTCGCGTCCACCTCCAGGTCATGGAGCACCTCCTGGTGAACCATGTCCGCCTGCGACGCGGCCATCCCTGGACACGATCCATGGACGCGATCCCCTCGTGCGACCTCACGGCCCACCGCGACCGTGTGCTCACACCTGACACCGGCCCACAGCACCGGCGGACCGGCCCGGCGACTCCTCGTGCGAGGAGTCGCCGGGGGAAGAACCAGCGCATCATCGGGTCTTCGACGGGGGGCGGTTCCTGGCAAACTGACGGCGTGACAGCTCACAAGAGGGTGCCCGCACTCGCGTTCACGCAGATCGTCCGGGCCCAGGACGCCACCCCGGCCGTACGGCGGGATCTCACCGACTGCTGGACGGCGGTCGTCAATGCCGGAGGCGCGGTCATCCCCATGGACTGCCCGCTGCCCCCGGTGCCCTCGTCGGAGATCGAACCGGCGCTGGAGGCGATCGTCCAAGGGCTCGCTCCACAACGCAGCCGGATCCTCCTGGCCACCGTCGACGGCGCGCTCGCGGGCTGGGTACTCCTGCGCCGTGAGGCGCATCCGCTTGTGGCGCACTGTGCAACGGTGAACCATCTTCAGACTCACGTACCGTTCCGCGGCGTCGGCGTCGGCGCCGCGCTGATGCGCCGTCTCCCCGAGATCGCCCGGGACGAGATGGGCGTGGAGAGACTACGGCTCACCGCGCGGGCCGGTCTGGGTCTTGAGGACTTCTACCGCAAAGTCGGCTGGAACGAGGTCGGCCGATGGCCGGGCGCGCTGCGCGTGGCGCCCGGCGACGACCGTGACGAGATCCTGATGAGTCTCGCCCTGTGAACCGGCTCGGGTTCAGTCGCCCTTGACCGCCACCAGCACGGCGCTGTCGCCGAACTGCCAGACCGGCGCGACATGCCGGAAGCCGGCCCGGCGCAACAACTCCGCGTGGCGGTCCACCGCGAGATCCTCGCCGCCCCCGGCCCCCTCATGGGCCGCACGGCGCTGGGCACGCTCGGCGAACAGGTCGGCCAGTTCGGGATCCCGGGCCGCCGCGGTCCACCACTCCTGCCAGTCCTCGTGGGCGTGACCGCCCGTCCGCTCGGCGCGACGACGGCCCACGTACGCGGTGATGTCCGAGCAGGGCGCCTCGTCGGGCGGGAAGTGGTCGCCGTTGACGAGTACGCCACCAGGGCGCAGCAGCACGGCGAGGCGCCGGTACGTGTCCAGCAGGACCGGCTCGGGAAGATAGTGCAGTGCGGTCGTCGAGACGGCTGCGTCCAGGGGGCGTTCGAGTCCGAGGTCGTCGGTCCAGCCGTGGGCGCCGATCACGGTGTCGACGTAGCGGGCGGCGTCCGCGTGATGGGTCCGTCCCAGTTCCAGCAGCAGGGGATCCATGTCGGCTGCGACGATCTCCGCGTCCGGCAGGCGGTCGACGAGCCTGGCGGCCAGGGAGCCCGGTCCGCAGCCGAGGTCGAGCAGGAGCGGCCGGGAACGGCCGGCCGTGACGTGCTCGACGACATCCGTGATCACCGTGAACCGCTCCTCGCGGTCCACGGCGTAACGCTGCTGCTGCCGCTCCCAGCGCTCCACCCACGTCCTGGCCCCCGCCATGCTGATGCCCATCTGGTCGCGCCACCTCTTCCGTCTCTCACCCGTCGTGGACGCGACCGAATCTACAGGTGGAAACGGTTATCACTTGCCATACGTCACGCGCTTCACGCCAATGAGGCCAGTACGGTGAGCAGGCGGTCGATTTCCTCCACCGTGTTGTGGACGTGCAGGCTCACGCGCACCGACCCGTCCTTCTCGGCCGCACCGGCCTGGCAGAGGCTGTCGGCCCGCACCATGAAGCCGTGGCTGTAGAGGATGAACCCGAGGTCGTCGGAGGGGATGTCGTGATGCCGGAAGGTGACGATGCCGTGCCGGCGCTGCGCCGCGGGCAGTGCGGAGTCGGCGGCCAGACTGGTGGGACAGCCGAGGATCTCGTACGGGTCGAGGTGCCTCAGCCGGTCGGTCAGCCGGGTCGTGAGGCCGGCCGTCCAGCGGGCGATCCGGTCGGGACCCGCCGCGTCCAGCCAGTCGAGCGCGGCCCTCAGCGACACGATGCCCACCGTGTTGGGCGTCCCCTGCCAGCCGGCCGGCCGGAACTCGGGCCCCCGCGCGTTGCGCGCCCAGACCGCTCCCGAACCCGGCAGGGCCATCGCCTTGTGCCCCGAGAAGACCACGAAGTCGACGTCGAGGGCGGGATCGGCCAGGTCGACGGGCAGATGTCCGACGCTCTGGGCCGCGTCCAGGCAGATCGGCACGTCCGGGCCGACCGCAGCGCGGATGCGGTGCACGTTCATGTCGCCGCCGTAGACGTGGTGGACGTGCGTGGCGGCCACGAAACGCGTCCGCGGGCCGACGAGGCCGACGAGGGCCCGGTGGTCGTAGTCGCCGGAGACCGCCTGGTACGGCAAGGCCCGTACGTGTACGTCGACGCCGCGGGCGGCCAGCAGCCGCTGCGTCTCGAGCCAGGGGTCCAGGTTGGCCCGGTGGTCGGCGAACGGCACGAGGATCTCGTCGCCGTCGGTGAGGTACGGCACCAGCCAGTCGCGGGCGACGGTGCGCAGGCCCTCGGTGGTGCCGCTGGTGAAGTGGACGGTGGAGCGGTCCGGTTCCGGATCGCGGAGGAACTCCTTGACCCGCTCCCGGGTCCCCTCCACCAGCTCCGTCGTCCGGTTGGCCCAGGGGTAGGTGCCGCGGCCCGCGTTGGCGTTCGACGTCGTGAGGTAGGTCTGGACGGCGTCCAGTACGGCTCGCGGCTTCTGGGACGTCGCCGCGCTGTCGAGGTAGGCCGACTCCGGATGTGCGGTGACGATGGGGAACTGTTCCCTCAGCTCCCGTTGCCAGGCCGCGTCCCGGCCCCTGTCGTCCCGGCTCTTCTCGTCGTGACCCTTCTCGTCGTGTCCCGCCCCAGGGAGCGGCTGGGCGGCGCTCATTCGCGCACCAGCGGTGCGCCCGCGTCCCGCCAGGCGACGATTCCGCCGGTCAGGCTGCGCACGTCGGGGTGCCCCCTGCGCGCCAGCAGGGCGGCGTAGCGCAGTGACTTCTCGCCGACGGGGCAGGCCAGCAGCACCGGCGTCCGCTTGCTGAAGGGAAGCCCGCCGCGGACGAGTTCCTCGAACAGTTCGTCGACGATGTTGACCGAGCCCTCGATGTGCAGGGCGGCGTAGGCGTGCGGGCTGCGCAGATCGACGACGAGCGGTCGGGGGTCCCCCTCCGTGATCCAGCGACGGGCCTCGTCCACGGCCACGGACCGGGCGCCCGCCCGTATCTCCTCGTCGGTGAGCGCCGAGGGGGTGGGCCCGCGGTTCGCCCTGCCCAGCAGCTCGGGGCGGCGTGCGCGCACGTAACTCAGATAGCTCTCCGCACGGTCGCACACGATGAACACCGCGGTCTCACGCCGCCCCGAGCCCTCCAGGGCCGCGTCGGCGTCCCGCAGGTGCCGTACCGCGCCCTGGTAGGCGGCGCCCCCGGTCGGTCCGGTCAGCAGTCCGCAACGGCGGATGAGGGTGAGCATGCCGTCGATGGCCTCGTCCGACGTGACGGACTCGATGGTCTCGTACGTCACCGGATCGAACAGGCCGACCTGGTGGACCTCGTCGATCGTGCGGATGCCGGGGATGAAGTCCGACTTGTGGGCGACCAGGCCGACTACCCGCACATCCGGGTCGTGCTCGCGCAGCACCCTGGCCACACCGGTCGACGAACCGGCCGTACCCACGCACGCGACGAACCAGTCCGGGGCCCGCCCGTCCAGGTCCTTGACTATCTCGGGCCCGGTGCCCTCCGCGTGCGCCTCGACATTGCGCGGGTTGAAGTACTGGTCGGTGTGCAGGTAGGCGCTCCCCGGCTCCGTGAGCGCCTGGTGGAAGTGGGTCAGCGGATCGTCGGTGTCGGTCGGGTCGAGGCATTCGCTGCGGCCCGGCAGCTCTTCGATCTCGGCGCCGAGGAGCAGGAGCAGCTCCTTGATCTCCGGTACGCGCATCCGGTTGGTGACGCTCTTGAACCTCAGTCCGTGCATGCCGGCCAGCAGGGCGAGGGCCTTGGCCGTGTTGCCACTGGAGAGTTCGACGACCGTCCCCTCCCCGTCGGCCGCGCCCGCCAGGTGGGGGCGGGCCATGTGCCAGGCGGGCCGGTCCTTGACGGAGCCGAAGGGGTTGAGCATCTCCAGCTTGGCGTAGAGGTCGATGTTGCGCAGCCCGTGCACGGCGGGGTCGATGCGCACCAGCGGTGTGTTGCCGATGGCCTCCGTGATGCTGTCGTACCTCATGCGGGCGTTCCCCCCGGGTGTGTGATCGGCCAGTAGTCCTCGTCCAGGCACCAGCGCCAGGAGTCGCCCTCCTTCTCCACCGCCACCGTCCGCGCGAGGGGCTGGCGCTGCGCGTGGTGGGCGTGGAAGTCCATGGCGTACCCGGCGGTGTTGGCGAAGGCCAACAGGTCGCCGGCGCGCGGCAGCCTGGGGAGGAATACCAGGCGGCGGGTGATCAGATCGGCTTCCAGGCAGAGATTGCCGACGAGGTGGACGCCGACCGGCCCTTCGTCGTCCTTCCCGGGTTCGCCGTGCGGCAGCAGTACGGGGTCCACGAGGACTCCGTGCTCCTCCAGGCTCACGTCACCGGCGTTCATCCCGAGGCGCACCAGGTAGGAGGCCGGGCCCTCGTCGGTGCGGCGCACGTCCAGCACCCGGGCGAGCGACAGCCCGCACTGGTCGACCAGGGAGCGGCCGGGTTCGATGTGGAGGTCGTGGAGGTGCTCCAGGAGCAGGGTTCCCGGCCCCCGGCCCAGCACCGGCGCGGGGAGCGAGAGGAGCTCGTCGAGGTAGCCGGGGCCCGCGTTGGGACGGTGGCCGGGGTACAGGGCCAGGGCCCCGCGGACCGTACCGCCCTCGTTGCGCAGCCCGTAGCCGTGACCGCGCCAGGTCAGGGGCGGGCGTCCGCCGAGGACCGCCTCGCTGAGCGCGGTCGTCCAGCGTTCCCACTCCTCGGCGTCGGCGACGTAGCCGACGCCGAACCCGCCGCCGATGTCGATGGCACGCGGTGCCAGGCCTCGTGCCCGGCAGGTGTCCATGAGCAGCACGCACTGCTCCAGGGCGCGGCCCTTCTCTTCGAGGCCGGTGGTGTCCAGGTGGTAGGCGAGGCCCGTCAGTGCGACGGCGTCCGCGTGCCGCTCCACGGCCGCGAGGAGCGCCTCCACGTCCCGCACCGGGGTGCCGAAACGGCTGCGGCGCGACAGCATGCGGGTGCCCGTCCCCCCGTGGCCGGCCGTCGACTCGAAGCCCGACAGGCGCACCAGGACGTCCACCCGGCCGAGCCCGTACTCCCGTACCAGGCCGGCGAGTTGTTCCAGCTCGCGCAGCGAGTCCAGGTTCACCGTCGCTCCCACGCGGGCCGCCAGCCACAGGAACTCGGGATCCTTGGGGCCGGTGGCCATGACGCGATCCCCGGTGAAGCCGCAGCTCAGGGCGTGCCGCAGTTCGGCCAGCGAGGCGACGTCGACACCGACGGCGACCGGATCCTCTGCCGCCAGCCTCCGCAGCAGGGCGCTGGAGCGGTTCGCCTTGTGCGCGAAGTACACCCGCCCGGCGAGATGGTGGCGCCGGTAGACGGCACGGAAGCGTTCCGCGTTCGCGGCGACGGTCTCGGGGAGCAGCACGTTGAGCGGAGACCCGAGCGCATCCACGAGCGAGTGCAGAAATGGGGCGGCCCCCAGCAGTGAGGCGAGGGGTTGATCCACCCGCGGCCTCAGGTATAAGGGCACATCCACGAAAGACCCCTCCCCGTGTCGGCCGACCGTCGTTGCGACGACCGTTCGGGAGTAGTCGTTTCCAGGTACACGCGCCGCTAAGCCTCGAGGTGCGGCCGGGGACGGGACGGCCCGCTTCCGCCGTCACCGGCCGGCTCGGTGCCCGGAGCGCGGCGTACGCCTTTGTCGGCGAAGGCCTCCGGCCCCGTCGTCGGCATCGTCACCGACTGCCCCCGTCCCTCACCCGGCGCTGACCTGGGCCACCAGAAGTCACCGCGTTGACACACACCGCCATCGGGCGTTGACTACCAGTACGGCGCAGAGCCATGCCGCCCCGGGAAACCCGGTGATCCCAAGCAACCCAGGAAAGCGGCTTACGATGATGTACGACCAGGCACGCGCACAGCAGCCGTCGGACCGGCCCGCGCACCGCCCCGAGCACCACTTCGCGGCACCGGACCCGCTCCTGTCGCCGGACGAGCGGGACGCGGTCCTGCTGCGCCTGCGCCAGGCCATCAACGCCTTCGCCGAGACTCCGCGTCAAGCGCTCGAAGAGGCGGAGGGCGCCTTCGACGACGCGGTCGCCCATCTCGTGAACGCCCTCGCGGAACGACGCCGTGCCCTTCACGACAGCTGGCAGGACCGGGACGCCGCGGCGCAGGCCGAGGAACTCCGGCTCGCGTTGCGGCAGTACCGGGACGTCACGCAACGGCTGCTGCGCACGTAGCGGCCCGTCCGGGCGGGACCCGACGCCGCCCCCGTTTCACCCGGTCAGACGAACTGCCGCACCACCAGCACCACGGCCCCCGCGACCGCGAGCGCCGTGGCCGCCGTGCGTGTCCGACGTACGTTCAGCCGACGGGTCAGCGGCCCGGCGGCCAGGACACCGGCCACAGCGGCGGGGACGAGCAGTACGGTGCCGCGCAGCGCGTGTGAGCCGACCGTGCCGGCCGCCGTCAGCGCGGCGAGGCTCATCAGCGAGCCGGCGAGGAAGAAGGCGCTCATCGTGGCGCGCAGCTCCGGGCCGCTCAGCCGCTGCCACACCATCGCCATGGGCGGGCCGCCGATGGACGTCGCCGTGCCCATCAGGCCCGAGGCCATTCCCGCCAGGACCACCGAGGAGCGCCGTCGCCGCGGTACAAAGCCCGCCGCGTTCACCGCGACGCCGGCGAGGATCACCGCGGCGACGAGGAGCGCCAGGTACCGGGCGGGCAGGGCCACCACGAGCAGTGCGCCCATCAGCACTCCCGGAAGCCGGCCGACGAGTGCCCATCCGCAGCCGCGCAGGTCCGCCCGGCCGCGTTCGCGTACCAGTACCGTCGCCGTCACCCCGGAGGCGAGCAGCAGGACGGCCGTGGGGGCGAGGGACGGATCCACGAGGGAGAAGACCGGTGCGGCGAGCATGCCCAGGCCGAAGCCGACGGAGACCTGGAGCAGCGCGCCGACCCCCACCGTGAGCGAGAGCAGGACGAACTCCGGACCGGTCAGGCCCACGCGGACTCCGCGTCCAGCGGGAAGTGGCACAGCGCCGTGTGGGGCCCGGACCCGTCCGTCGTCTCCCGCACGGCGACCGGCGGTGCCTCGGTCGCGCACCGGTCCTCGGCGTGCCGGCACCGGGTGCGGAAGCGGCACCCGGAGGGGATGTCGAAGGGCGAGGGGACCTCCCCCTGGAGCTGGATCTCCTGGTGACGGGCGCCGCGGCTGGTGTTCAGGACGGGTGCGGCCGACATGAGTGCCGCCGTGTAGGGGTGCTGAGGGCGTTCGAAGACGTTCTCCGTGTCGCCGTGTTCGATGACCTTGCCCAGGTACATCACCGTCACCCGGTCGGAGATGTAGCGCACCACGGACAGGTCGTGGGAGATGAACAGGTAGGTGACCCCGAGGCGCTCGCGCAGGTCGGAGAGGACGTTCAGGACCTGCGCCTGTACCGACAGGTCGAGGGCGGAGACGGGCTCGTCGCACACGATGAGGTCGGGGTCGAGGGCCAGTGCGCGGGCGATGCCGATGCGCTGGCGCTGCCCGCCGGAGAACTCGTTGGGATAGCGGTGGGCGTCGCTCTCCCGCAGCCCGACCAGGGACAGCAGTTCGCGGATCCGCTTCTCGCGGGCCTTCGTGCCCGGCACGACGTCCCGGTGGGTGCGCCAGGGTTCGCCGATCAGGTCGGCGGCCGACATGCGGGCGTTGAGCGAGGCGAAGGGGTCCTGGAAGACCATCTGCACTCGGCGGCGCCAGGCCAGCAGTTCCTTGCCGCGCAGGGCGAAGGGGTCGGTTCCGTCGAACCGTACGGTGCCCGCGTCCGGCCGCTCCAGCCCGAGCAGGACGCGGGCCAGGGTGGATTTGCCGCACCCCGACTCGCCGACGAGCCCGAGGGTCTGACCGCGGCCGATCCGTACGTCCACCCCGTCCAGGGCGGTCAGCCGGCGCCGGCCGCTGCCGAAGGTCTTGGTGACCCCTCGGACCTCCAGCAGCGGTGGGTGCTCCTGCGGACCGCCCGCTCGGGGCCCGGGGCCGGCGGCGGTGGCGCGGGCGTCAGACACGGTCGAGCTCCTCGGAGAAGTGGCAGGCGGCGAAACGCCCCTCGCCCGACGGGCGCAGGAACGGCCGTTCCCGGACACAGCGCTCCCGCACCAGCGGGCAACGTGCCTGGAAGACGCAGCCGGGCGGCACCGCGCCCAGCTCGGGCGGACTGCCGGGAACCGCGGGCAACGGGCGCCCGCGCACGCTGTCCTCCGGGACCGAGTCGAGCAGTCCACGGGTGTAGGGGTGGCGGGGAGCGGAGAAGACGTCGTGCACCGGTCCGTTCTCCACGACGGTGCCGGCGTACATCACGACGACGTCGTCGGCGCGCTGGGCGACCACGGCCAGGTCGTGGGTGATCAGGACGACGGCCATGTCCCGCTCGTCCTGGAGGTCCCGGAGCAGCCGCATGATCTGCGCCTGTACGGTCACGTCGAGGGCAGTGGTGGGTTCGTCGGCGATGAGCACGTCGGGGGCGAGCGCGACGGCCATGGCGATGAGCAGGCGCTGCCGCATGCCGCCGGAGAACTGGTGGGGGTAGGAGCGGGCCCGCTGCCTCGGCTCGGGGATGCCCACCCGCGCCATCAGCTCGATCGCCTTCTCCCGGGCCTGGCGCCGGGTGAGGCCGCGGTGGATGCGGAAGGGCTCGCCGAGCTGCCGGCCCACCGGCTGCACCGGGTTGAGTGCGGTCAGGGCGTCCTGGAAGACGATCGACAGGACGGGGCCGGCCAGCCTGCGGCGTGCCGCCGGGCTCATGCGGAGCGTGTCGTCGCCCCTGACCCGTACGGCCCCGCCGGTCACCGCCGCCGCGGGGTCCAGCAGCCCGACCACGGAGAGTGCGGTCATCGACTTGCCGCAGCCGGACTCGCCGAGGAGGGCCAGGGTGCGGCCGCGGCGGACGCTGAAGCCGACGCCGTCGACGGCGCGTACCGTCCCGGAAGGTGTACGCAGGTCCACGCACAGTCCCTCGACTTCGAGGGCCGGGGTGTCCCTGCCGGACGGGGCGGGGCCGGTGGCGGTCGTCACGGGATCATCTCCGGGGGTACGGCGGCCGAGGCGGCCCGGCGCTTCCTGGGCAGCGTCAGGCGCCAGCGCTGGGCGGGGTCGGTGGCGATGCGGGCCCAGGCGGCGAGCACGGTGGCGGACACCGTCGTGAGGACGATGGCGAGCCCCGGCAGCACGGTGATCCACCAGGCGGTCTGGAGGTACTGCCGTCCCTGGGCGACCATCAGGCCCCAGCTGACGTCGGGGGGCTGGATGCCGATGCCGAGGAAGCTCAGCGACGACTCGGTGAGCATCACGAAGCAGAAGTCGAGGGTGGCGACCGTCAGCAGCGTCGGCAGGGCGATCGGCAGGATGTGCCGGTAGATGATCATTCGGCTGGGGGTGCCGAAGGTGCGGGCCGCGTCGACGAACAGCCGGCTGCGCAGCTCCGCCGCCTCCGCCCGCGCGGTGCGCAGGTACACCGGGATACGGGTCACGGCCAGGATCAGCACGAGGTTCAGGGCGCTGGGCGAGAAGACGTACAGCACGACCACCGCGATCAGCAGCGAGGGAAAGCTGAGGATCACGTCGGCGACCCGCATGGCCACGCTCTCGCGGCGTCCTCCGTGGTACCCCGCCCACAGACCGAGGGCCGAGCCGATCGTGAGGGAGCACAGCACGGCCGGGACGGCGACGGAGAGGGTCGTGGCGGCCGCCTCGATCAGCCTGGCCACCATGCTGCGCCCCAGGACGTCGGTGCCGAGCAGCCCGTACACGCCGTCGCTCAGGGACGGTGCCCGCAGTGAGGCGTCCAGGTCCTGCCGCTGTGCCCGGTCGCCGATGAACAGCCGGCCGAGGAGGGCCACCAGGGCGACCACGGTGAGGACGACGGCACCGACGGCCGCGGCCCGGTCCCGGCGCAGCATCCGCCACCTGCTCGGCCGCGCGTCGCGGGCGGAGGCGGCCTCGGCCGCTTCCGCGGCGGAGGGTTCTTCTCGGGGCATCGTGCCTCCTTCGCTCACGCCGGCACCGCCTGACGTACGCGGGGGTCGGCCAGCGCGTGGCAGACGTCGACGAGGATGTTGAGCACGAAGATCGTCACCGCGGTCAGGAGAACGGCTGCCTGCAGCACCGCGAAGTCACGCTGCAGGATCGAGTCGATCATGAGCTTGCCGATGCCGGGCCAGCCGAAGATCGTCTCGACGATCACCGCGCCGTTGACCAGGCCGACCGTCAGGTCGCCCGCCACGGTCAGCACCGGCGTCACGGCGTTGCGCAGGGCGTGGCCGAAGACCACTCGCCGGGGTGTGGCGCCCTTGGCCCGGGCGATCTTGACGTAGGGCGCGGACAGCGCGGTGACCATACTGCCGCGGACCACCTGGACCAGCACGCCGAAGGGGCGGATGAGCAGGGTCGCGACGGGCAGCACCCATATCTCGGGGCCGCCGAGCGTGCCCGAGGTCGGCAGCAGTCCGAGGCTCACACCGAAGACCAGCACGCCCATGATGGCGAACCAGAAGTCGGGGATGCTCGCGGCCGTCATCGACAGCAGGCTGGCGATCCTGTCGACCAGCGAGTTGGGGCGGTATGCGGCGAGGCTGCCGACCAGCACGGCTCCGGTGATCGCCAGCAGCATGGTCACGCCGGCGAGCTGGAGCGTGACGGGAAAGGCGTCGGTCACCATCGAACCCGCCGACTGCCCGGTCCGCAGGGAGGTGCCGAAGTCCAGGTGCGCGACGTCCACGAGGTAGTTCCACAACTGCGCCGGGATCGAGAGGTCGAAGCCCTGCGCGGCGGAGAACTCCGCACGCTGCTCGGGGGTGGCGCTCAGGGGGAGGTAGAGGTCCACGGGATCGCCGGTCATCCGGGACAGGAAGAACACGCCCAGGACCACGCAGATCAGGGGGACGGCACTGGAGACCACGCGTTTGCGCAGGAAGGGGATCATGTCAGGGCTTCGCCCCCTCGGCCGGACGGACCTCGGCCAGCCGCAGTTCGTCTCCGGTGGCGGAGTTCGGTTCGTACCGGATCGACCGTGACAGGCCCAGCAGCCCGTTCATGTGGGCGAGATGGGCGTACTGGACGACGGAGTCGTTCTGCTCGGCGAAGAGGCCGGCGAACGCCTTCTGACGCCGCTCGCCGGAGAGGGCGCCCGCCTCGGCGATGCGCCGGTCCAGGTGCTCCGTGCCGAACGTCGACTGTGGGCCGTCGCTCAGCAGGTACTGGCTGGCGGTGAAGGCCGCGTCACCGGCCTGGTTGCCGTGCATGACCAGCAGGGCGACGGGGCCGACGTCCTCGGGCAGCGGACGCAGCAGGTACTGGAGGTGGGTGGCGGTGTCGGCCATACGGACCCGGACGTTCAGGCCGATCTCCCGCAGCTGGTACTGCAGGGCCTCCGCCGTCTCCGACACCCCGGAGAACATGCCGTTGCGGGCGACGAGGGTGATCTGCCGGCCGGTGGGCACGCCGTCGGCCGACGCCTCCTCCACCAGGGCGCGGGCCTCGCCGACGTCCTGCCGGGTCGGTTCGATCCCGTCGCCGTGTCCCACCACTCCGGGCGGGACCAGTTGGGCCGCCGGTTCGGCGAGACCGCCGAGCAGGGCGTCGATGATGCCCTCGCGGTCCACGGCCAGGTCGATCGCCCGGCGCACCCGGAGGTCGTCGAGTGGGGGCTCTCGGCCGTCCAGCCGCAGCGCGGTCGTCTCGTTGTTGGGGTACGCGGCCGTCGTGTCCTTCTCCTCTTCCATCGGGTCCAGCGCCACGGCGATCTCCGCCTCACCCTTGTCGATCATGGCCGCGCGCACACTGGCGTCGCCGCGCCAGACGTAGCGGGCCCGTGCGAAGGCGGGGGCCTCGCCCCAGTAGTCGTCGAAGCGGTCGAGGGAGATGGCCGCTCCGGGCTGCCAGGAGCGGACGGCGTAGGGGCCGGTACCGATCGGGACACGGACTTTCGCCCCGGTGTCCGTGGTGCGGGGCACGATCTCCACGAAGCTCAGGCGCAGTGGCAGGATGGGGTCCGGTTTCTCGGTGGTGACGGTCAGTCGGCCGTCGTCGACCGCCTCCACCCGGAGGTCCTCGTCGCCGAAGACGTAGCCCTCGACGTTGCAGGCCAGGTCGGAGTTGACCGCCCGGTCGATGGAGAAAGCGGCGTCCTTCGCGGTGAAGGGCGCGCCGTTCTGGAAGGTCACCCCGGAGCGGATGCCGAAGGTCCAGGTGCGGGGCGTGGTCTGCTTCCAGCCGGTCGACAGCAGGGGGTGCAGCTCACCGGACGCGGGATCTCGTTCGACCAGGGGTTCGGTGATGTTGGACCGGACGACTACTCCGGTGCCGGTCAGTGACGCCTCACAGGGTTCCAGGGTCGGCGGTTCCTGGGTGAGTACCACCCGCAGGGTACGGCCGTCGGCGCGGCCGGTGTCGCCACCCGCGCTGTTGGCCACGGCGCACCCACTGGACAGGAGCACGGTGCCCGCCAGCAGGATCGCGCCGATCGTGCGGGGCCGCCCTGGTGCGGCGCGCCGGGGGGATGGGGCGGAGGGCTTCATCGTCGCGTGTCTCCGGGGAAGTGCTGATGTGACGCGTTCCGAACACGGGGTATGGGCCGGCCACCCCGAGCTGTCTACACTTGCGCACTCGGTCTGTATCTGTGAACGCCGAAGCTAAACCGGCGCAATGGCAGCGTCAAGACATACGGAGGACCGGACA
The DNA here is from genome assembly GCF_049975785.1 of Streptomyces sp. WG7. Taxonomy (NCBI): domain Bacteria; kingdom Bacillati; phylum Actinomycetota; class Actinomycetes; order Kitasatosporales; family Streptomycetaceae; genus Streptomyces; species Streptomyces sp. WG7. The sequence goes on along the minus strand of NZ_JBNGGE010000011.1, from coordinate 87,783 downwards.
TCCCCCGCACCCGGTCCCGCGCCCCGCACCCGATCCCGCGTGGACGCTTCGGGCGCCGCACCTGACGACCCCTCAACCGAACGACTGGAGCCCCGCCTTGCCGAACTCCCCTGCCGCCCCCGGCTCCCAGGGCACCGTCCTCCAGGTGTCCCCCCTGCTCCCCGCACTGGAGAACGCGCTGACCGAGCAGTACCGCACGGTCCGCCTGCCGGAACTGACCGACCCGGCCGCCTACTTGCGCGATCACGGACGTGAGGTGGTGGCGGCCGTGACGAGCGCGCGGACCGGCGTGAGCGACGCCCTGATGGACGCCCTGCCGCGGCTGGGGGCGATCGTGCACTTCGGCGTCGGCCACGAGACCACGGACGTCGTCCGCGCCCGCGCCCGGGGCATCGATGTCAGCAACACCCCGGACGTCCTCACCGACTGCGTGGCCGACCTCGCCGTCGGCGCCCTGATCGACGTCATGCGCCGGATGTCGGCCGCCGACCGGTACGTACGCGACGGACGTTGGGGCGCCGCGCCCTTCCCGCTCGCCGACCGGGTGAGCGGGAAGCGGGTCGGCATCCTGGGGCTGGGCCGGATCGGCCGGGCCGTCGCGCGCCGGCTCGAGGGCTTCGGCGCCGGCATCGCGTACTGTTCGCGCGTCCCGGTGCCCGATGCCGGCTACCGGCACCTGCCCACCGCGCAGGCCCTCGCCGAGGCCTGCGACGCGCTCGTGGTCACCGTCGCCGGAGGCCGGGGCACCCGGGGCCTGGTCTCGGAAGCGGTACTGGACGCGCTCGGCCCGCGCGGCTATCTGGTCAACGTCGCACGGGGCAGCGTCGTCGACGAGCCGGCGCTGGTCGCGGCGGTCGGGGCGGGACGGATCGCGGGGGCGGCACTCGACGTCTTCGCCGACGAACCGAACGTGCCGCGGGCGCTGCTGGATTCGGACCGGGTGGTGCTGCTCCCGCACATCGCCAGCGCCACACGGGAGACGCGTGCGGCCATGGCCGACCTGGCGCTGCGCAACGTGCGGCGGTTCATGACCGAGGGCGTCCTGCTCACCCCGGTGCCGGACCGGCCGGCCCGTTGACACCGCACCAGGCCGTGCCTCCTACTGGATACCCATGAATGAGAACGCCGACTACATATGGGGACGGCCATGCATGGCGGGCCCCTCCGAACGCATCGTCGATGTCGCTCGCCGTGACTCCCGTGACCTTCCGGGATCCTCCCCTGCTCGACTCGGTCGGCATGCCCGTGCCGTGCTGGGCGCCGACCGCGCGCTGCGCGCCGGGCGGTGGCACAACGCGGCCGTCGCCCCCCGCACCCCCTTCGGTACGACGCTGACCGGTCGCCGGGCGGGAATCATCGGGTTCGGCGAGACCGGCACCGAGGTCGCCCGGCTGTGCCAGGCGGCCGGCCTGCGGGTGCGCGCGGTTCGGTGCGACCCCACGGCCCCCGTCCCCACCGGTCCGCGGCCCGACGGGGTCGGCGGCAACGACCGGATGCCCGGCCTGCTCGCCGAGTCCGACGTCGTGGTGGTCATGGTCCCCCTCGGCCCCGCCACCCGCGGCCTGGTCGGCCCGGCCGAACTGGCGGAGCTCATCGCCGAGGGACGGGGCGTACTCGGTGGAGCCGCCGGCCCGACCGCGTCGCCGGCGCGGCGGAAGCCCGGGTTTCCGGACGAGCGGTCCAGGGGGCCGGAGGAGCGGACGGCGACCCGGTAGCGGTTGTGGTCGCGGGAGGAGCCGTGGCACGGACAGGAGCCGCCGCGCTCCCCCGGGGCGTCCGCACCACGCCTGGATCTGCCGGGGCGGGCCCGCGCGGGCGACCGGCGCCGGCGGCCCGGGACCGCTCGGGCCCGCATGAATTGCGCTGGTCCATGAGACCTGGGAGGAATGGGCATGGGGCGTCACGGCATCGGGGCGGCCGTCATCGCTGCGTGGCCGAGCCGCTCGGACGAAGCTCGGCCGGCGGAAGGTAAGGAGTCGCCAGTCATGTCACTCTGCCGCGTCCACAACTTCTCCGTCTCGCTCGACGGCTTCGGCACCGGTGAGGGCCAGAGCCACGAGGAGCCGTTCGGCCACGCCGGCGAAAGGCTGCACGAGTGGATGTTCGCCACCCGGTGGTGGCACGAGATGACGGGCCGGCCCGGCGGGACCGGCGGCATCGACGACGCCTTCGCACGGAAGTTCGCACCCGGGATCGGTGCCGAGATCATGGGCGCCCGTAAATTCGGCCACCCCGGATGGCACGAGGACCCGGAATGGAAGGGGTGGTGGGGGCCCAACCCGCCGTTCCACACCCCGGCCTTCATCCTCACCCATCATCCGCGCCCGTCGATCGAGATGGAGGGCGGCACGACGTTCCACTTCCTCGACGCCGCGCCCGACAAGGCCCTCGACGCGGCTCGCGAGGCCGCGGGCGGCCAGGACGTCCGCATCGGCGGAGGGCCCACCGTGATCCGCGACTTCCTCACCGCCGGGCTCATCGACCACATGCACGTCGTGGTGGTCCCGATCCTGCTCGGCCGAGGCGTACGCCTCTGGGACGGACTGGAGGGCCTCGAGAAGAACTACCGGGTCGAGGCCACCTCCTCGCCCAGCGGAGTGACACATGTGACCTTCACCCGTGCGGGCCTGTGAGCCTCCTCGGTCGCGGACCCGGAACGCGGATGGGGCCCGAGGCCCTGTCCGTCCGTCGTTCCGGGCCGGCCACCGCCCGGTGACCGCCCACTCGTCGGCTCTCGCATGCGCCGGCCGGCCCCGAAGCCGTACGCCACATCGACGGGTACGCGATCCGGCCGGGGTTCTGGGACGACGGTTCCTGCGACGACGGGTCCCGGGCCGGGGCACCCGGAGACGCTCCGGCTCCGGCGCCGTTCCCCTCCAAGGACGCGCGCTCGCCCCCGACCAGCCGGATCCGCCGGCAGCCCTCCGTCCCGGGACAGCACACCTAGGCGGTTCTCGGTTTGCGGGCGGGGGCCTTCTTCGCGGTCGTCCGCTTCGCGGCCGTCCCCCTCGCCGCGGACTTCTTGCCGGGTGCTTTCTCGACCGGCGTCTTCCCGGCCGCGGCCTTCCTCTTCGGCCCGGGCAACTCGTGCACCTCCGCGTGCCCGCCCTCGCCCCGGGACTCCTTCGCCTTGGAGACGGACTCCTGCAGGGCGGCCATCAGATCCAGCACCTGACCCGGCTGCTCCTCCCTCTCCGGCGCCGCCGGCGGTGCCTTGTGCTCGCGCTTCGCCTCGATCAGCCCCGCGACGGCGTCCGTGTAGGTGTCCTGGAACTCATCCCCCTCCAGGTCGTCGCGGGTCATCGTGTCCATCAGCGCGAGCGCGCCTTCGATCTCCTCCTCGGACACGTCGACCGGGGGCGGTGTGAGGGAGGACGGATCACGGACCTCGTCGGGCCAGCGCATCGCGTGCAGCACGATCGCCTCGTCCCGCACCCGCAGCAGGCCCAGCCGTTCCCGGCCCGACCACGCGTACCTCGCCACCGCCACCTTCGACGACCGCGCCAGCGCCTGGCGCAGCAGCTTGTAGGGCTTCGCGGCCACCTGGCCGTCCGGCTGCAGGTAGTAACCGTCGCCGATCCTGATCGGATCCACGGACGACAGCGGAACGAACGCCACGATCTCGATGGCCTTCGCGGCCGGCAGCGGCAGTTCGCGCAGGTCCTCGTCGGTGACCGGAACGATCTGCGTGCTGGTCAGCTCGTAGCCCCTGCCGATCTCGTCGGAGCCGACCTCCCGGTCCTCCAGCTCACAGACCTTGCGGGTCCGGATTCTGCCCTGGTCCGCCAGGTGGTACCGGTGGAACCGGATGCTGTGGTCCTCGGTCGCGCCGACCACATGGATCGGCACCGTGACCAGGCCGAACGAGATGGCACCGCTCCAGATCGACCGGGGCATGGACGCACCTCTCCACAGGAAGCCCCGAGCAACACCAGCGTATGAGCGCCACGGCGGCCCCGCACGCGCGCCACCGGCCCCGGCCGCACGCCGGCGCACCCCGCATGCCATCACGACGAGACGGGCGTAGTGTCCTCATATGCGTGATGTTCGGTGTGGCTGGCGTCGAGCAGCCCTGCCGGAGCCGGCGCGGATTCGGGCGGACATCTGATGGACGCCGCAATGGCTGCCGTGGTGCGGGAGAGCGGGGCGTTCGGAGGGCTGTTGTACGTGCTGCCGCCGGGCGACAACGCCCTGTGGCAGGTCCTGGTCGCGGGGGTCCCCCAGGAGTTCGCCACTCCGTGGATGCGCGTCGCGCTGACCGATCCGATGCCGGTGGCGGACGCCGTCCGCGAGCGGCGCCTGGTATGGGTCGGCGGCCGGGAGGAGATGGCGCGCCGGTATCCGCGGCCGGCGCTGGTACTGCCGTACGACTTCGCGCTGGCGGCCACTCCGCTCGCGTCGGATGCCACCCTCCGGGGCGGGCTGGTGCTGCTGTGGCCCGGGACGCATTCGGCGCAGCTGAGCCCCGAGGAACGCGACGTCATCCAGAGGGGCTGCCGCCGCCTGGGCGGGCTCCTGCAGCAGGCGGCGGACCGCGGCGATCCGCTGCTGCCCGCGGACCGGCCCCGGACCCTGCCGCCGCCGGCCCGGCGCACTCCCTCCCCCAGCGAGGCGACCACCCTGTCGGCCTTCGTCGACCGCCTGCCGGGCGGGTACTGCTCGCTGGACATGAACGGACGCATCACCTTCCTCACCCCGGCCGCGGCCGACCTCCTCGGTGCCGGCCGGGACGACCTGGTGGGTGCCCTGCCGTGGGAGGCGCTGCCGTGGATGGACGTCCCCCACGTCGAGGACCGCTACCGGGCCGCGATGGTCAGCCGCCGGCCGCAGGCCTTCACCGTCCTACGCCCCCCGGAGACCTGGCTGGCCTTCGAGCTGTACCCGGACGCCACCGGCCTCAGCGTCCGCATCGCGCGTGGCAGCCCGGCCGAGGATGCCCCCCTGCCCGGTTCCGTACCGACCGCCGGCCCCAGCCGCGCCGCCGTTCTGTACCACCTGATGCATCTGGCCTCCACCCTCACCGAGGCCGTCGGTGTCCAGGACGTGGTCGAGCAGACCGCCGACCAGTTGCTGCCCGCACTGGGGGCGCAGGCCATGGTGCTGATGACCGCGCAGGACGGCCGCCTGAAGATCCTCGGCCACCGCGGCTACCGCACCGAGATCATGGACAGGTTCGACGCCGTCCCCCTGAGCTCGGACATCCCCGGCGCCGACGTTCTCGCCACCGGTGTCCCGGGCTTCTTCGCGTCCTTCGCCGACATGCAGCGCGCCTACCCGGCCACCGTGCACGAGGACGGGATGGCCGCATGGGCCGTTCTGCCGTTGATCTCGTCCGGCCGCCCCATCGGCTCCCTCCTCATCGCCTACCAACGGCCCCACGCCTTCCCGCCCGGCGAACGAGCCGCTCTCACCTCACTGGCCGGACTGGTCGGGCAGGCACTGGACCGTGCCCGTCTCTACGACGCCAAGGACCACCTCGCCCACCGCCTGCAGTCCGCCCTGCTGCCGCACACCCTCCCCCGTGTGCCCGGCCTCGAGGTCGCCGCCCGCTACCTTCCGGCCGCCCGCGGCCTGGGCATCGGCGGCGACTTCTACGACCTGATCCGCCTCGACGAGCACACGGCCAGCGCCACCATCGGCGACGTGCAGGGCCACAACGTGGACGCCGCGGCCCTCATGGGACAGGTGCGCACCGCCGTCCACGCCCACGCCACCGTGGGGGCGACCCCCGACGACGTCCTGGCCCGTACCAACCGCCTGCTCACCGACCTGGACCCCGGCCTGTTCACCAGCTGCGTCTACGTCCACCTGGACCTCGCCACGCACCGCGCCTGCCTGGCCACCGCCGGCCACCCGCCCCCTCTCGTGCGCCATGCCGACGGACGCACCGAACTCCTGCGGATACCACCCGGACTGCTGCTCGGCATCGAGCCCGACGCCCTCTACTCGGCGCTGGAATTCAGCCTGCCGCCCGGCAGCGTGCTCGCCCTCTACACCGACGGACTCGTCGAAGCCCCCGGAGTCGACCTCGACGACGCGATCGCGGCCCTCGCGGGGCTCCTCGAACACGCCGACCCCACCGACCTCGACGCCATGGCCGACGCCCTCGTACGGCACGCGCCCGCCCCCGAGGACGACATCGCCCTGCTGCTCATCAGTCCCCGTACGTGACACAGGGGCACTCCCGCGGGCGGCGGATCGTTTCACGGACAAGAAGGACGAACGCCGGTCGACACAGGCCGGCAGCGGAGGAGAAGACCCTTAATGAAGCACCAGAAGGTGTGCGATCTGATGAGCGACGCCGTGGTCCGCGTCCAGCGCGGCACACCGTTCAAGGAGATCGCACACCTGCTGCAGGAGTACGACATCACGGCGGTGCCCGTCGTGGACGAGGAGAACCGTCCCGTGGGGGTGGTGTCCGAGGCGGACCTCCTGCAGAAGATGTGGGGCACGGATTCCGACCGTTCCCCCGCGTACGAGGAGCGGTCCCGGCCGGACGGTGGCAAGGCGTCCGCCACGGACGCGGCGGGCCTCATGACCTCCCCCGCGGTCTGCGCCCGCGAGAGCTGGAGCGTCGTCGACGCCGCCCGTGTGATGGCCCGGCACGGCATCAAGCGGCTCCTGGTCGTCGACGAAGCGGGGCGGCTGATCGGGGTCGTCAGCAGAAGCGACCTGCTGCGGGTCTTCCTGCGCACGGACCGGGCGATCCGAACCGAGATCATCGAAGAGGCCCTGGTCAACGCCCTGGGTCTGGCTCCCTCGTCGGTGCAGGTGGATGTGACGCACGGACATGTCGTCCTCAGCGGCCGGCTCCCCGACCACGTGTCCGTCCCCGCGCTGGAAGAACACTGCCGCCGCGTCGACGGCGTCGTCGCCGTGGAGTTCAGACCGGCGGGAGAGGCCGACGCCGGGGGCTCGGTTTCCGTCGGTCCCTGACCTCGTCGCGAAGCCCGGAGAACTTGTCGGGGTTCGTGACGAGGTAGATGCCGGAGACCTGGCCGCCTTCCCAAGGCAGGTCCACGACCATGACGGCGTACGGGGAATCGCCGGTGAAGACCACCGCGGCGGGGTCGCCGTTCACGCTGCGGAACCGCACGTCCAGGCCTTCCGGCGGCCGGGAGGCGAAGCCGGCCAGCGTGCGTGCCACCTTGTCGCGTCCGTGAACGGGCCGCAGGGCCGCACGTGCCTTGCCGCCGCCGTCCGTCCACAGCGTGACGTCGGGGGCCAGGATCTCCATGAGCGTGGCCAGGTCACCCCCGAGGGCCGCAGCCACGAAGCGCTCGGTCACCTGCTGCTGGAGGTGCGGGCGCGTACGGAAGCGGGGACGCCGGGCCCGGACGTGCGCGCGGGCCCGGTGTGAGAGCTGACGCACGGCGGCCGGGGTGCGGTCGAGGATGTCGGCGATCTCCGGGTGGGCGTATCCGAACACCTCGTGGAGGACGAACACCGCCCGCTCCAGTGGACTGAGGGATTCCAGCACCACGAGGAGCGCCATCGACACCGACTCGGTACGCAACGCCTGATCGGCCGCGTCGGCGACGTCCTCGGTGACGAGCGGTTCGGGCAGCCACGGCCCCACGTAGGTCTCGCGGCGCCGCCGGATGCCGGCCCGCCGGGCGAGCGCGTGGTTGACCGCCACGCGCACGAGGTACGCCCGCGGATTGCCGATGGCCGCCTGCGGGGAGCGACGCGTCCTGTCCGCCCACGACAGCCAGGAATCCTGGAGTACGTCCTCGGTGTCCGCGACACTCCCGAGCATGTTGTAGACGACGGAGAACAGCAGCTCGCGATGGTCGACGAACACCTGTGTCGCCGCGTCCACCGTGCCGTCCGCCGCCACGTCCTCGGGCCCCTCCCGCATGGCACACCTCCTGGTTCGGCCACTCCTCCCTAAGATGCGAACGCCCCGCGGAGTGTGACATCCGGCCGGAGACAGTTCCCTGCCCCTCCCCGGACCGCCGGTGTCACATTCGGTCTCCCCGCCGCCTCTTGAACGGTGCAGGAACAGCGAAGCCGGTACGCCGGCACCACCGATCACCGATCTGGACGGAGAGCCACATGAAACTCGTGATCTTCGGGGCGAACGGACCCACGGGACGGCTGGCCACCGAGCAGGCCCTCGCTGAGGGTCACAGCGTCACCGCCGTGACGCGCCGGCCCGGCGCGTTCCCGCTGAGCGATCCACTGCTGCACGTGGTGCGCGCGGACGTACGTGACCCGGACGCGGTCGCACGCGCCGTAGCGGGACAGGAGGCGGTGGTCTCCACGCTCGGGGCGCCCTACGGCCGCGCCCCCGTGACGGTCTATTCGGACGGTGCCACCCACATCGTGAAGGCCATGACGCGGCACGGCGTACGGCGCCTGGTCTGTGTGACCTCCACCGTGCTCTTCGGCGTGCCCGCTCCGGGCGAGTCACTGCTCTTCCGCAAAGTGCTGGAACCCTTCGTCACCGGCTTCCTGGGCCGCACGGTCTACGACGACATGCGGCGCATGGAGGCCCTGCTCGCCGGCACCGACCGCGACTGGACCGTGATCCGCCCCGCCGGGCTCTTCGACGCCCCGGTCGTGAGCGACTACCACGTGGCCGAGGCGCGCCTGCCCGGCCGGTACACCGCACGCGCCGATCTCGCGAACGTGCTGCTGCGCCACGCGGTGGGCGACTTGTCCGGGCGCCATCTGCGCACGTTCGTCGACGTCCGCACCACGGAAGGCGTCCCGGGCCTCCTCGATGTCCTCAGGAAGGAGGCGTTCGGGTAGGACGCGCCCGTGCCCGTCTCCGGGGAGGGGGCGGGCACGGGGGGGCGCGGTCGGACTCCTGTGGAGTCCACCGTGTTGGGCGACCGCGCCGCGGGCCCCGGCACCGCGGCCGGCGCGGGAGCGGGGCTGCCCCCGCCGGCCCCGAGCGCTTCCGACTCCCCTGCGGCACGCCACTGCGGTACCACGCTCGGCTGACCGACAGCAGCCTCGGCGAAGCGCCGGCCGACGCCGCCCGGGACCTCTGAGGATCTCGTCTCCCGTCAGCCCGCTGCGTCGGCCGGGTCACCGGCCCACCGGCGGAGGGCGGCCGTGGCGTCGGCTCGGGCGGTGGGCGGAAGGTCCGCGATGCCGACGTGGTGGTTGACACCGGGCGCCCAGTGGACGCGGGAGTCGCGGGAGCCGGGGCCGACGCGGAAGTGCTCGGCGACGGCCGGGTCCTGGTCTCCGTTGACGAAGAGGAGGCGGCTCCCGTGCCGACGGACCCAGCGGTCGATGTCGGGCATCGCACGGCGGTCGAAGCGCATCGGGATGTCCCGGGGGACGAAGTTGCGGGGCTCAACGGCGTCCGGGTGACGCAGGAGGCCGACCAGATGGGCGGTCTGGACGTCGAAGTACCCGAGCTGGGTCCCGAGTTGGTAGAAGTACGGGACGTGCTCCTCCAGGACCGGGTCGGAGTAGGCGGAGAGCAGCGCGGTGGCGTCCAGCCAGCGGTAGATTTCCTCGGTCGTCGCGTCCGGCGCGGGGACGTCGGGGCAGTGGGAGGCGCCCCGGTTCTGCCAGAACATCAACGGGGCGCGCAGCACGGCCGTTTCGAAGGCCTTGTCGGCGCTGCCGACGATGCGGAAGGTGCTGCCGGTGGACGCCGCCCATGCTTCGTAGCGGTCGACCATCTCCTCGCGGCGCAGGAGGGCCTGCCGCTGCACCGTCTCGAGGGCGTCGCGGCAGGAGGCGGAGCCGACGGTGTCGAGGAACCGCAGGTAGGCGGAGTCCTCGCGGTCGTCGACGTTGTTCGGCGCGGAGTACGCGACGGTGCCGTCCACGTCATCGGGGTGGAAACGGCGGTGGTAGACGGATGCCATGCCGCCTTTGCTGCCGCCCGTCGAGATCCAGGCACCGCGGTAGAGCCCGCGGAACAGCGACACCACACGGTGGTGGTCCTCGGCGGCCTGGCGGACGGTCTGGTGGGACCAGTCGACGGTCGCCGGGCGCGAGGTGCCGAAGAAGCGGTGCTCGACGCCTATCTGGTTGCCGTCGAGCAGCACGGTCGGCTCGGCCCGTCGCGGCGACAGCGGTACCTCGTACCCCGTGGTGAAGAGCACCGTGGGGCGGTCCGTCGACTTGTGGAGCAGGGTGAGGCGCTGCTCGAAGGTGCCGGCCGATGGATCGGTGTGGTCGACGGGCTGGCGCAGGCCGAGGACGAAGAACCGGTATCCCGGTTCGGCCCCCGGCCGTTCCTCGACGACCCTGAGCCCCGGCAGCGCCCGCAGCGCGTCGAGTACGTCGCCCTGCCGCTGCCCGCCCCCCTCGTCGGCCGCCGTCACGGCTGCCGCCCGAGCGGTCGTCGTGCCCGGCGCCGCGGGCACGACCGCGAGGGACAGCACCCCCATGACCGCCGCCTTCAGCAGGCGTTTTCTCCAGACACTCATCCTGGTCTCCCTCCCCGGCCCGGCCGCAGCGGGCTGTGCCCCGGCACGGCCGGCGTCCGTCCGTCTCCTGCCGACCGCTCCAGTACAGCCGCCGAAGAGTCACGGCAGATCCCCCGCAGGCGGGGAGCGTCTCCCCCGCACGGGGGAGACGCCCGCGGCACGCGAAGGCCCCGGTGGCCTGGGATCCAGGTCACCGGGGCCGTACAGGTGGGTGTCAGACTCCGGCCGTCTCCGGCTCGCGGGGGGATCCGGCGGGCGCGGTGGTGTCGCCGAGCTCCTTGTGGAGCTTCTCGCCCTCGACGTCGACGTTCGGCAGCAGTCGGTCCAGCCACTTGGGCAGCCACCAGGCCTTGGTACCGAGCAGGGCCAGCACGGCCGGCACGATGGCCATACGGACCACGAAGGCGTCGAAGAGGACCGCGATCGCGAGGCCGAAGCCCATCATCTTGATCATGCTGTCGTCCTCCAGGATGAAGCCGGAGAAGACGCTGATCATGATGACCGCGGCCGCCGCGACGACCCGGCCGCCGTGGGTGAATCCCGTGGTGACGGAGTCGGCGGCAGACGATCCGTGGACGTACGCCTCACGCATGCGCGTCACGAGGAAGACCTCGTAGTCCATGGCCAGGCCGAAGACCACGCCGATCATGAAGATGGGCATCATCGACATGATCGGGCCCGGCTGGGCCACCCCGAAGAGGTCGGCGAGCCAGCCCCACTGGAACACCGCGACCACCGCGCCGAGCGCCGCGGCCACCGAGAGCAGGAAGCCCAGGGCCGCCTTGAGCGGGACGAGGATCGAGCGGAAGACCAGCATCAGGAGCAGGAAGGCGAGGCCGACGACCAGGGCCAGATACGGGATGAGCGCGTCGTCCAGGGTCTGCGAGAAGTCGATGGTCATCGCGGTCGCGCCGGTGACCAGCATGGTCGCGCCCGTCTCGGCCCTGATGTCACCGGAGAGCGAACGGATGTCCTCCACCAGCGACTCGGTGGCCGCCTCGCTCGGCCCCGTCTTGGGTACGACCGTGAGGACGGCGGTGTCGCCCGCCTCGTTGAAGTTCGCCGGGGTGACGGCGGCGGCCTCGCCGAGGCCCGTGATCTCCTTGCCGACGGTGTCGGCGGCGGCCTTCGCGTCGTCCGCGTCGCGGGTGTCGATGGTGACCATCAGCGGGCCGTTGAACCCGGCGCCGAAGGACTCGGACAGCATGTCGTAGGCCTTGCGCTGCGTGGTGTCGGGTGCGGAGCTGCCCTCGTCGGGCAGGCCCAGCTCCATGCTCGCGGCCGGCACCGCGACGGCACCGAGGCCGAGCACCGCGGTCAGCAGCACGGTCACCGGGCGCCGCAGCACGAACCGGGCCCAGCGGGTGCCGAGCTTCGGCCTGGCGGACGCGTTCTGCTGTCCGGCGGGCGCCTTGCGGTCCTTGCGGCTGAGCGCCTTCCTGCCCGCGAAGCCGAGCAGTGCCGGGGTGAGGGTGAGCGCGATGAGCACGGCGATGCCGACCGTGGCCGCCGCGGCGAGGCCCATCTTGGTGAGGATCGGGATGTTGACCACCGCGAGGCCCGCCAGGGCGACGATGACGGTGAGTCCCGCGAAGACGACCGCGGAGCCCGCGGTGCCGACCGCGCGTCCCGCGGCGTCCTCCGGGGTGCGGCCCTCGGCGATCTCGGCGCGGTAGCGGGAGACGATGAACAGGGCGTAGTCGATGGCGACCGCGAGGCCGATCATCATGGCGAGGGTGGAGGTCGTGGCGGAGAGTTCGAGCGTGCTGCCGAGCGCCCCGATGGCGGAGATGCCGATGCCGACACCGATGATCGCCGAGAGCAGGGGCATGCCGGCCGCGACGAGCGAGCCGAAGGTCAGCAGGAGCACGATCGCGGCGACGCCGATGCCGATCAGCTCGGCGGTGCCGCCTATCTCCTGCTCGGCCACGACCGCGTCACCGCCGGTCTCGACGGTGAAGCCGTCGCTGCGCGCGTCGTCGGTGGCGGCGACGAGCGAGTCACGGGCCTGGTCGGTCAACTCCATGGCGTTGACCTTGTACGTCACGGAGGCGTACGCGGTCGTACCGTCCTCGCTGACGGCGTCCGCCTCGAACGGGTCGGCCACCGAGGCGACCTGCGGGCCGTCACCGAGGGCCGTCACCAGTTCCTCGACCTGGGCCTTGCCGGCCGGGTCGGAGATCTTCCCGCCGTCGGGGGCGCGGATCACGACGCGTGCGGTGGCGCCCTCGGCACTGGCGGCCGGGAAGCGCTCGTCGAGCAGGTCGAATGCCTTCTGGGACTCGGTGCCGGGCATGGAGAAGGAGTCTTCGGGCGGGGCGGGTGCCGTGGACGCGGCGACACCGGCGCCCACGAGTATGGCCACCCAGAGCAGGGCGACGAGGCCGCGGCGCCGGAACGCGCGTCGGCCGAGTCGATAGAGGAACGTAGCCACCTGGGACCAATCCTTCGGGTTACTGGCAGGACGAAGACCCGGCACATGGGGGAAGGCGGAGACGCTGACCGGGGTGCGCTTCCATACTCACCCGGGGTCTGAGGCATGTGATCCGACCCTGGGTCTGGACTGGCGTACTCCAGTGGGTGTAGTGAGCCGCCGTGCTCCTCTCCCCCGGGTGTAGGGGACAGAGATGGATGTACGCCGCACTTCGTTGCCGCAGGCAGCCGACGCAGGTCAGCAGGTCACCGGCGTCGCACCCGGCGGACCTCGGCGGGACCGTCCAGGGGCGCGGGAACGGGGCGGGTTCTCGCGTGGATGCGGATACCGGTGCGGATGGCCGGCCTGTCGCCCGTCGACGTCTGCCGTGCGGTCCTGAATGTCACGGCGGGTGGGCGACACCGACAGGTACGGTGGTCCGGGGGCGCAACGCGTGGTCCGTGCCCCGAGGCCACGGGGAGGAAAGGGCACACCGAGGATGAGTACACCCCGGACCGATCTGCTGCTCCGTCAGCTCGACGTCGTCTGGGCCCTGTTCGAGTACCACGCCGACGGTCTGGACGATGCCCAGTGCCTGTGGGCGCCCGGCCCGTACCACTGGACCGTCCGGCCGGACGAGCAGGGACGGTGGGTCGCCGACTTCCAGGTGCCGGAGCCCGACCCGGTGCCGGCGCTCACCATCGGATGGGTCACCTGGCACATCGGCTACTGGTGGACTGCCACACTCCGCCACTGCTTCCAGGACCCGGCGCCGTCGGAGCACGAGGAGGTCTTCTGGCCGGGCACCGCCGAAGGCGCCGTGGAGTGGCTGCGCGGACTGCACCAGCAGTGGCGGTCGCGGCTGGACGGCCTCACCGACGCCGAACTCGACTCCACGGAGAGGACCGCCACCCTGCCCTGGGGCGCGGGCATGTCCCTGGCGGACGTCGCGGGCTGGGTCAACGTCGAACTGACCAAGAACGTCGCGGAGATCGGACTCCTGCGTATCCTGCACGGAGCCCGGAACGCCCGCCGCTGACGCCACTGGGAGTCCCACCGGGTGCGGAGTGGGACCGGCGCGGGCGGTGATCCGGGCGTCGCACGGCGAGCGGTGAGTTCGGTGCGGCCACCGAGCGCGTGAGTCCGGTCCGGTCACCGAGCACGTGCGGCCGCAGTGACCGTGCGGTCGAGAAGGGGGCGGGGCGGCCGGATTCGAACCGGCGTCCTCCGAGACGCTGTCGCGGCGCATCACCTCTGTGCTACGACCCCGCCCTGCGGGTGTTCACACGTGGCGCTTCCGCGCTCCGGCAGGCATCACACCCGCTGGGCCTCCGCGCCCGCCGGCTCGGCGGCCATGGAGCCCGTCACGATGCGCGACCGGCTGTGCAGCCGCAGCGAGACGGCGACGAAGGCGATCGCGACCAGAGTCATCGCTCCGCCCGCCCAGGCGGTGGCGGCGTAGCCGAGACCCGCGTCGATCACCGTGCCGCCGAGCCAGGGGCCGCCGGTGTTGCCCAGGTTGAACGCGGCGGTCGCCGTCGCGCCCGCGAGTGTGGGCGCGGCGCCGGCGACGTTGAACATGCGCGCGTTGAGCGCCGGCGCGGTGTAGAAGGCGGAGACGCCGAGCAGCAGCGAAAGGGCGATCACGGCGGCGGGGCTCGACGCGAACAGCGCCAGCGCGGCCAGCAGCACGGTCGAGGCGGTGATGCCGGAGAGCAGCACGCCGAACAGGTGCGCGTCGGCGACCCGGCCCCCGATCGTCGTGCCGATCAGCGCGCCGATGCCGAACAGCGCCAGCACCGTCGGCACCCAGCCGTCCGCCAGCCCGGCCACATCGGTGAGCAGTGGCGCGAGGTAGGAGAAGGCGCAGAACACGCCGCCGGCCGCGAGCGCGGTCACGACGATGGACAGCCACACCTGACGGTCGCGGTAGATCGCCAGCTCGCCCTTCAGCCGGGGCCGCCGCTCGGGCACCGGGATACGCGGGATCAGGGTCACGACTCCCACGAGCGCGACGACGGACGCCGCGCCGACCGCCCAGAACGCGGACCGCCATCCCAGGTGCTCGCCGAGGAACGCGCCCACCGGGACGCCGAGGACGTTGGCGATCGACAGACCGCCGATCATCACGGCCATCGCACGGGCGCGTGAGGTCTTCGGCACCATCGCGATCGCGACGGCGGCGCCCACCGCCCAGAAGCCGGCGCACGCCAGGGCACTCACGACCCGCGAGACGAACAGCAGCTCGTACGTCGTCGCCAGCGCCCCCGCGAACTGGCCGAGGCCGAAGACCGAGATCAGCGCGACCAGCGTGATCTTCCGCGGCAGCCGCAGGGTCGCGACCGCGAGCAGGGGCGCGCCGACCACCATGCCGATCGCGAACGCGGATATCAGCCAACCTGCTTGCGGGATCGACACGGCCATGTCGTCGGCGATGGGCGGCAGCAGTCCGGAGAGCATGAACTCACTCGTGCCGAGCGCGAAGACGGAGAGGCCGAGGATGTAGACGGCGAGCGGCATGCGGGATGCTGCGGGCCGTACGGAGGATGCGGGCATGACAGGTGTCAACGACGTACTGCTTCCGGCCATTCCCCCACCCGGCGTCGTCTCACGATGCGGCAGGCCGGTGCCCGGACCGATTGTCAGTGGTGGGCGGCAAGATGCACTCATGACGACTTCTGCAGCAGTGATCGTGGACGCCGCCGCCTACGCACAGGCGGTCGAGGACGCCGCGCGTGCGGCGGCCGCCTATTACGCGGGCGGCTCCTCGCCACTGGACGACGACGCCTACGACCGGCTGGCGAGAGGAATCGCGGCGTGGGAGGCCGAGCACCCCGACGCGGTGCTGCCCGACTCCCCCACCGGGAAGGTCGCCGGCGGCGCTGCCGAGGGTGACGTTCCGCATACGGTGCCGATGCTCAGCCTCGACAACGTGTTCTCACCGGAGGAATTCACCGCCTGGACGGCGTCCCTGGCCCGGCGTCTGGACCGGGAGGTCACCCGGTTCTGCGTGGGTCCCAAGCTGGACGGGCTCGCGGTAGCCGCCCGCTACAGCGGTGGCCGCCTCACCCGGCTGATCACTCGCGGGGACGGCACGGCCGGGGAGGACGTGTCGCATGCCATCGGCACCGTCGAGGGGCTGCCCGAGACGCTGGCCGAGCCGGTCACCGTGGAGATGCGCGGCGAGATCCTCATGACGACGGCCCAGTTCGAGCACGCCAACGAGGTGCGGACAGGTCATGGCGGGCAGCCGTTCGCCAACCCGCGCAACGCGGCCGCGGGCACCCTGCGGGCGAGGGAGCGCGCCTACACGGTCCCGATGACGTTCTTCGGGTACGGCATGCTGCCCCTGCCCGAGACCGATGCGGCGCTCGCCGGGCGACTGGAGCGACTCGCCCACAGCGAACTGATGTCGACGGCGGCCGGGCTCGGTGTGCACACCAGCGCCGCGACGGCGGTGCCGGACGTCGTCGTCGAGACGCCGGAACAGGTCGTGGCCCGGGTGCGGGAGATCGCCGCGCTGCGCGCCGAACTGCCGTTCGGCATCGACGGCATCGTCGTGAAGGCCGACCTCGCCGACGACCGGCGGGCCGCCGGATCGGGGTCCCGGGCACCCCGGTGGGCGATCGCCTACAAGCTGCCTGCCGTGGAGAAGATCACCCGGCTGCTGGAGGTGGAGTGGAACGTCGGCCGCACCGGCATCATCGCCCCGCGCGGTGTGCTGGAACCGGTGGTCATAGACGGCTCCACGATCACCTACGCCACCCTGCACAATCCGGCCGACATCACCCGTCGCGGTCTGCGGCTGGGCGACCCCGTCATGGTCCACCGCGCGGGCGACGTCATCCCCCGCGTCGAGGCCCCGGTCGCCCATCTGCGCACGGGAGAGGAGCAGCCGATCGTCTTCCCCGAGCTGTGTCCGCGCTGCGGGTCGGACATCGACACGAGCGAGGAGCGCTGGCGCTGCGCGCAGGGCCGCAACTGCCATCTGGTCGCCTCTCTCGCCTACGCCGCGGGCCGTGACCAGTTGGACATCGAGGGCCTGGGCACCACGCGTGTCGTCCAGCTCGTCGAGGCCGGTCTCACCGCCGACCTCGCCGACCTGTTCACCCTCCGGCGCGAGGAGTTGCTCGGCCTGGAGCGGATGGGTGAGACCAGCACCGACAACCTGCTCGCCGCCATCGCCAGGGCCAAGGAGCAGCCGCTGTCACGGGTGCTGTGCGCGCTCGGCGTCCGGGGCACCGGCCGGTCCATGTCCCGGCGCATCGCCCGGTACTTCGCCACCATGGACCGCATACGCGCCGCCGACGCCGACGCGATGCAGCAGGTCGAGGGCATCGGGTCGGAGAAGGCTCCCTCGATCGTCGCGGAGATCGCCGAACTCGCCCCGCTCATCGACAAGCTCGCCGCCGCCGGCGTCAACATGACCGAGCCCGGTGCCACACCGCCCCCGGCCACCGGTGCCGAAGGCGATGGCGAGGATACGCCCGTGGCGGCGGTGGAGGGCGGTCCGCTGGCGGGAATGAGAGTCGTGGTCACCGGCGCGATGACCGGAAGTCTGGAGAAGCTCTCGCGCAACGAGATGAACGAACTCATCGAGCGGGCCGGCGGGCGCTCCTCCTCCAGCGTCTCGAAGAAGACGACGCTCGTCGTCGCCGGCGAGGGGGCCGGTTCCAAGCAGGCCAAGGCCGAACAGCTCGGCATCCGTCTGGCCACCCCGGACGAGTTCGCCGCACTGGTCGCCGGCCTTCTCGACTGAGCCGAGCACGAGTGACGGCCTCCGGAGCGCGAAATCCTATGGGATCCACCGTCCTGTGACGCGGGTAGTCCGAGCAGCCCGCAAGCGGTCGGTCGAGACGCAGGTCTTGACGAGGCGATCGGACCTGCCACACCATCAGAGCGACAGGATCCTATTTGATTCCAGTGGGGAAGCGACCATGACCGCGGCGCGCATCACCGAAGTCGACGTGATCGACATCCGTTTCCCCACCTCACGCGAGCTCGACGGCTCCGACGCGATGAACCCCGATCCCGACTACTCGGCCGCGTACGTGATCCTGCGGACCGACGCGGGTGACGGGCTGGAGGGCCACGCGTTCGCCTTCACCATCGGACGCGGAAACGACGTGCAGGCCGTGGCGATCACGGCGCTGCGCGATCACGTCGTGGGCCTGTCCGTCGAGGCGGTGTGCGCCGATCCCGGGTCGGTCTGCCGGGCCCTGGTCGGCGACAGCCAGCTGCGCTGGCTGGGCCCCGAGAAGGGCGTGATGCACATGGCGATCGGCGCCGTCGTCAACGCGGTGTGGGACCTGGCGGCCAAGCGCGCGGGGAAGCCGGTGTGGAAGCTCCTCTCCGACGCCGAACCGGAATGGCTCGCGGACCAGGTGGACTTCCGTTACATCGAGGACGCCCTCACCCGCGAGGAGGCCGTGGCGCTGCTCCGGAGGGGCAAGGACGGCGCCACCGGGCGCGAGGCCCGGCTCCTGGAGTCCGGCTACCCGGCGTACACCACCTCTCCCGGCTGGCTCGGCTACTCCGACGAGAAGCTGGTCCGGCTCGCCGAACAGGCGCTCGCGGACGGCTTCACCCAGATCAAGCTGAAGGTAGGGGCCGACCTCACCGACGACGTCCGCAGGATGCGGGCGGCGCGCGCGGCCGTCGGCCCCGACGTCCGGATCGCCGTCGACGCCAATCAGCGCTGGAACGTCGCCGAGGCCGTGGAGTGGACCAACGCGCTGGCCGCATACGCCCCGTACTGGATCGAGGAGCCCACCAGCCCCGACGACGTCCTCGGGCACGCGGCCGTGCGCAAGGGAGTCGCCCCGGTCAAGGTCGCCACCGGTGAGCACGTCCAGAACCGCATCGTCTTCAAGCAGCTGCTGCAGGCCGAGGCGATCGACGTCCTGCAGATCGACGCGGCCCGGGTGGGCGGCGTCAACGAGAACCTGGCGATCCTGCTGCTCGCCGCCAAGTACGGCGTCCCGGTCTGCCCGCACGCCGGCGGCGTCGGCCTGTGCGAGCTGGTGCGTCACCTGTCGATGTTCGACTTCGTGGCGCTGACCGGTACGACCGAGGACCGCGTGATCGAGTACGTGGACCACCTGCACGAGCACTTCGAGGACCCCGTCACCCTCGCGAACGGGCACTACGTGGCGCCCACCGCGCCCGGCTTCTCCTCGCAGATGCGCGCCGCGTCGATCGCCGCCTACCGCTACCCGCACGGCACCTTCTGGGTCGACGACGCCAACGACCTCGCCGAACCGCAGGAGAGGACGAACCGATGAGCGAACTGTCCGGACTCAAAGCCCTGGTGACCGGCGGCGCGTCCGGCATCGGCAGGGCCACCGCCGGTCTGCTGGCCGCCCGCGGCGCCGGCGTAGCCGTGCTGGACCTCGATCCGTCGAGCGTCGACAAGCCCCTGCGCGGGTACCTCGCGGACGTGTCCGACGACGCCTCCGTACGGTCCGCCGTCGACGCCGCCGCCGAGGACCTCGGGGGCATCGACATCCTGGTCAACAACGCCGGCATCGGAGCGGTGGGAACGGTCGAGGACCACGACGACGCCGAGTGGCACCGGGTCCTCGACGTGAATGTCCTCGGAATGGTCCGCACCACTCGCGCCGCCCTCCCCCACCTGCGTGCCTCCGCGCACGCCGCCGTCGTGAACACCTGCTCGATCGCGGCCACGGCCGGACTCCCGCAGCGCGCCCTGTACAGCACGAGCAAGGGCGCGGTCCTGTCGCTGACCCTGGCCATGGCGGCGGACCACGTCCGGGAGGGCATCCGCGTCGACTGCGTCAACCCCGGTACGGCGGACACCCCCTGGGTCGGACGCCTCCTCGCCCGGGCGGCGGACCCGGTCGCCGAGCGGGCCGCGCTCGACGCCCGTCAGCCCATGGGCCGGCTGGTCACCGCCGAGGAGGTCGCCGCGGCCATCGTGTACCTGGCAAGCCCGGCCGCCGCCTCGGTGACGGGCACCGCGCTCGCGGTGGACGGCGGGATGCAGGGCCTGCGGCTGCGGCCGGAGGGACGGTGAAGCGGCCGGACGGCGGTGGTGCCGCCCCGTCGCTGCCGAGCCGCACCCTCGGTCGCGGCGATGTCTCCGTCACCGCCCTGGGGTTCGGCGCCGCGGCCGTCGCCGGTCTCTACGAGCACGTGGGCGCGGAGCAGGCGGCGGCTGCCGTGGACGCCGCCTGGGAGGCGGGCGTCCGCTACTTCGACACCGCCCCGCACTACGGCATCGGCCTGTCGGAACGCAGACTGGGCGAGGCCCTCAGGAACAGGCCCCGCGACGAGTTCACCCTGTCCACCAAGGTGGGACGAGTGCTCGTCCCGCACGACGGCGGCGGCGACGACCTGGCCCACGGCTTCGCCGTACCGGCCACCCACCGGCGGCAGTGGGACTTCAGTGCCGACGGTGTGCGCCGCTCGCTGGAGGACAGCCTCACCCGCCTCGGGCTCGACCGCGTCGACCTCGTCCTGCTGCACGACCCGGACGACCACGAGGAGCAGGCGTTCCGGGAGGCCTATCCGGCACTGGAGGAGCTGCGGTCGCAGGGGGTCGTACGGGCGATCGGCGCGGGAATGAACCAGACGCGGATGCTGACGCGCTTCCTGACGGAAACGGACGTCGACGCCGTGCTGTGCGCGGGGCGCTACACCCTTCTCGAACAGGGCGCGCTGGACACCCTGCTGCCCGCCGCGTCGGCGGCCGGCAAGAGTGTGATCATCGGCGGTGTCTTCAACTCCGGGCTGCTGGCCGATCCGTCGCCGGGTGCCACCTACGACTACGCGGCGGCTCCCGCCGGCCTCCTGCGCCGGGCCGTGCGGATGCGCGACGTCGCCGAGGCGCACGGAGTGCCGTTGCGTGCGGCCGCGCTGCGCTTTCCCTTCGGGCATCCGGCGGTCGCCTCCGTCCTCGTCGGGGCGCGGTCGGCCGCCCAGGTCCGGGACGCGGCCGAGCAGTTCCACCGTCCCGTCCCGGACACCGTCTGGGAGGGCCTGCGGATGCGGGGTCTGTTGCCCGGTGAGGTACCGGTGCCGGTCCGGGGAGGAGCATGAGCGTCGTCGACGCCCACCATCACGTCTGGGACCTCGCAGTTCGCGACCAAGGGTGGATCACCGGTCCGGAACTCGCCCCGCTGCGGCGCTCGTTCCCCCTCGCGGAGTTCGAGGCCGAGCTCCGCGAGACGGACGTGGCGGCCTCGGTGCTCGTGCAGACGGTCACCGTGCCCGAGGAGACACCGGAGCTGCTGGCGCTGGCCGCGGGCAGCGACGTGGTCGGAGCGGTCGTCGGATGGACCGATCTGACGTCACCCGGGGTCGCCGACGAACTGGCGCGGCTGCGCTCACTGCCCGGCGGCGGGTTCCTGCGCGGCATCCGGCACCAGGTCCAGGCCGAGTCCGACCCGGACTGGCTGACACGGCCCGAGGTGCTGCGCGGGCTGCGCGCGGTCGCGGCGGCCGGACTCGTCCACGACCTCGTGGTCCTCCCGCACCAGCTGCCGTCGGCCACGAGGGCGGCAGCCGCCGTCCCCGGACTCACCTTCGTCCTCGACCATCTCGGCAAGCCGCCGATCGCGTCGGGCAGACGGGAGCCGTGGGCCCGGCAGGTGCGTGCGCTGGCCGCCCTGCCGAACACGGTCTGCAAGCTGTCCGGCATGGTCACCGAGGCCGACCGGCGGTCGTGGACCGTCGGCGACCTCCGGCCGTACGCCGACACGGTGCTCGACGCCTTCGGCCCACGGCGGCTCATGTTCGGCTCCGACTGGCCGGTGAGCACCCTCGCCGCCCGCTACCGCGACGTCCTCGCCGTCACCGGGGAGCTGACCGCCTCGCTCACCGCGCCCGAGCGGGACGAGGTGTGGTCGGGCACCGCCCGGCGCGTCTACCGGATGGCGGGATGACCGGCACCGGCGTTCACAGCGGGTGAGGTGCGGCGTCAGCCGGGTCCGAGCCGGCTGAGCCGGCGTTCCAGGCTGCGGGTGAGGTGGTCCGCCATCGCCTCGGCGGCACGTTCGGCGCTGCGGCGCAGGATCGCACGCACCACCCGCTCGTGCTCCGCGAGGGTCGGGGCGCCGTCGCTCTGCAGGCTGCTGAGGCGGAAGATGTGCAGGTGGGAGTGGAGCCGCTCGACCGCGTCCGCGAGCAGGGGCCGGCCGGCGGCCTCGGCGATCGCGTCGTGGAAACGCTGGTCCAGGGCGGCGAAGTCCCGGTAGGCCGCGTACGGTCCGGCGGGGCCGGGGTGGGCCTGCATGTCCTCCAGGATCGTCTCGACGGCGTCGAGCTGGGACTCGTCGGCGTGCCGGGCGGCCAGGGCCGCGGCTCGCGGCTCCAGGAGCAGCCGCATCTCGAACAGCTCCTCCACTCCCTGACGGGTCAGCAGTTCGGTCGCCCGGTACCCGGACAGGGAGCGCTTGACGACGAGACCGTCGGCCTCCAGCCGGGCCAGGGCCTCGCGCACGGGGGTCGGTGAGACGTTGAGCGTGCGGGCCAGGGCCTCGATGCCGACGCGGGCCCCGGGGGCGATCTGGTGGTCCATGACCATGGCCTTGACGTCCTCGTAGACGCTGTCGGACAGCACCTGGCGGACCGGCGCCGCGGACGGTCCCCGCGGCCCGGCCGCGTCGTCGGAGACGGACGGGTCGTGTGCCGGCATCCGGTCTCCTCAGTGCGCTGTGCGTTACGGCGAGCGCCAGTTTAACGAGGTGGGACCGCCGCTTCGAGGTCGGTGACGGTGCCCGGCATGACGTTCGTACATGCCCGGTGATGTGGTCCCCGGCCGGTCCCACCGGGCCACCGCGAGCAGCCGGGAGACGTCCTCGTCGGGGCGGCGCCCTGGTTCCGGCGGCGATGCACGAGGCCGACGAGGTGCCCGGCCTGAAACCGGGGCCGGGGCCGACCACCGTCTCCTGGCTCATGCGGCTGGGGCTTCCTGCTCTCGCCGCCGGCCGTGGGACTGGTCGCCGACGCGGCGAGTCTGCGGGTGGGGCTGCTGGTGGTGCCGGTCGCGGGGCTGCTCGTGCTCCTGTGCGCCGGTGTACCGCGGCCCCGGCGGCACTGAGAGGCGTCCGCCGCGCGGGGGCGATTTCCGGTCGGCATACCGCCCATGAGTGTACGTTCGTACGCTCCAGGGGTACGATCGTGCGCATGCCGACGGACTACTTCGCGCAGGACCCCCGCACGAACCTCGAACGCATGGAGGCGGGCGACCTCTACATCGCCGATGATCCCGAGATCGCCCGCAGACAGCAGCAGGCCGTGCGGCTGGCGGCCCGCTACCAGGCCGCGTACGCGGAGGACGCGGCGGCCGCGCGGCCGATCCTCGCGGAGCTGCTCGGTTCCCTGGGCGCCGAGGCGCACGTGCGGCCACCGCTGTACGTCGACTACGGCAGCAACATCACGATCGGCGCGCGCACCTTCGTCAACTACAACCTGACCGCGCTGGACGTCGCGGCGATCACCATCGGCGAGGACTGCCAGATCGGACCGGGCGTCCAGTTGCTCACCCCGACGCACCCCCTCGAGGCCGAGCCCCGGCGGGACAAGCTGGAGGCCGCCCGGCCCATCACCATCGGGGACAACGTCTGGCTGGGCGGTGGCGCCGTCGTCCTGCCCGGCGTGACCATCGGCGACAACGCCGTCATCGGCGCCGGCGCGGTCGTCACGAAGGACGTGCCCGCGAACGTGGTGGCCGTGGGCAACCCCGCCCGGCCGGTGCGGAAGGTGTGAGCCTGCTCCCATGGCAACCGGGCACACGGATCCGCAGCGGCGTGAACGCATCATCGCCGCCACGCTCGACCTGATCGCCGAGGAGGGCATCGCGCGCGTCTCCCACCGGAAGATCGCCACGCGCGCCGGGGTCCCCCTGGGCTCGATGACCTACCACTTCAGCGGCATCGACCAACTGCTGCGGGAGGCGTTCGGCCGCTTCACCGACCACATCGTCGCCGTGTTCGACGCCCACCTCGGTGCCGCGGCCGACCGCGACCAGGCCCGGGAAGCCGTGGCCGACCTCGTGCACCTCCTGTCCGAGGGAAGCCAGCGGGACCTGGTCCTCACCCAGGAGCTGTACACCCTCGCCGCACGCCAGCCGGCCTACCGGGAACTCACCCACGAGTGGATGCGCCGCAGCCGCGTCCATCTGGAGAAGCACTTCGACCCGGACACGGCCCGCCAGCTCGACGCCCTCATCGAGGGACTGACGCTGCACCGCGCGCTGGCCCGTGAGCCCCACGGGCGGGCGCTCACCCTGGAGGCCGTCGCCCGCGTCACCACCACGGACCGACGCGCCCCGTAGCCGCCCGTGCGGCACAGGCCTGACCCCTGCGCCGCACGGGCATCCCGTGTCTCAGCAGACGCCGTCGCCCGGCTTGGGGTTGCCCAGGCCGAACAGGGGGCGCAGCTTGAGGCCCACCCACGTGCCGGCCAGTGCGAAGGCTCCCCACAGCCAGCCGCTGAGGCTGCCCGAGGCGATGCCCGCCAGATAGGCGCCGATGTTGCAGCCGCCGGCCAGGCGGGCGCCGATGCCCATCAGCACGCCGCCGAGCACCGCCGCGACCGCCGTGCGCCAGGGGATGCGCCGGTGCAGGGCCCAGGTACCGCCGACCGCCGCGGCGACCGCCGCGCCGATCATGATGCCGATGTCGGTGAGGCTGGTCTTGTCGGCGAGTACCGGGCCCGCCAGCATCTCGGCGTTGCCGGGCCGCTGCCACCACGTCCAGTTCTCCGGGTGGCCGCCGAGCGCGCCGACCAGCTCCGAGCCCCACAGGCTGAAGGCGCTCGTGACGCCCCAGGCTCCGCCGGAGACCAGCAGGACGCCCGCGCCGAGCACGGCCAGCGCGAGGGCGCCCGCGGCCAGCGGCCAGGAGCCGCGGACGGCGCGGAGGGCCGCGCCGCGCGCCGAGGGCACGGCCCCGAGCGGCGGCGGGTTGCGGCGGGCCTGGACACGCCGGGTGGCCAGGACCACCAGCAGCAGGGCGACGATCGTCACCACCCAGGAGCCGAACCAGCCGATGTGATCGGACAGCACGACGGGTTCCCAGGCCGGGAGGTCCTTCCACAGGTCGAACTGCCAGGCCGCGAGGGTGGCGCCCGCGATGAAGCCGCCGAGCGTCAGCACCACCGCCCCCTGCCCCGAGCCGACGGCGAAGAGGGTGCCCGAGGCGCAGGCACCGCCGAGCTGCATGCCGATCGCGAAGAGCGCCGAGCCGGCGAGGAGACCGACTCCGATCGGCCCGGCGGACGGGGCCGGCTGGGAGCCGAAGAGTCCGGTGCCCGTGCCGATGAGCAGCGCGAACAGGGTGGCCGTGGTGCCGAGCAGCAGGGCGTGCGCCCGCAGCCCGGCGCCGTTGCCGACGGCGACCAGCTGCCGCCAGGCGGAGGTGAAGCCGAACCGGGAGTGGAAGAGGGCGACGCCCAGGCCGAGGCCGAGCAGGAGCAGTACGCCCGGCTTGGCGCCGTGCGCTGACCACACGTACGCGGTCAGTGCTACGGCGAGCAGGCCTGACACCGCGAGCGGCGTCCGGCGTACCGGGGGCAGCGGCGGCGCCTCGGGCCGGGCGGAGGAGGTGGGGGACGGGGTGAACAGGGCCGCGGGCGCGCGCGGCGGCGCGGCCGGGGTCGACCCGGCTGGGGGTGCGGTGGTCACGGAAGATCTCCGGTGTGGTGCACGGGGACGGCGGGCGTGGCGCTGGCGGACCGGCGACGCGGTTCACGCGGCCGGTGCGGGGCTCAGCGGCGACAGAGGCCGTCGTCGACGCACCACGCCGAGTTCGCGAAGAGCGCGAGGCACAGCAACGGAGCCGATGCATACATGCGTACGAATATACGGAGTGAGACGTTCCGGGCGCCATGCCGTCTCGCCATGTGGATGGCGGAGTGGACAGGGCGACATGCCGGAGCGCCCCCGCAGCGCGGCCCTCCCTGCCGTGGGCCGGCGGCCGGCGGCGCGGCCCTTCCTGCCCCGTGGGACGGTGACCGGCCACCGCGCGGGCCTCGGCGCGGAGGCCGTACATCGTCCGGCGGGGGCAGGCGGTGTCCCGCCGGTCACGGCGTCCGCCGACCACGGGGTGCGCTGATCCTGAGCACGGTGTGCGCTGACCGCGCCCACGTCCTCCGTGCCGCCGTCGACCGGGTTCGGTGCACGTGGTGTCAGCCTCCGGACCGAGGCCACCGCGACGGGCGATCCGCTTGATCCGCTTGATCACCTAGATCAAGGTGATCAAGCGGATCGGGGATGCTCGGCAGCCTCCGTGTGCCCGGCCGGTCAGGCAGCCGAGGAGAGCGATGCCGAGGTTGCCCGAGGCGGAGCCCGAGCGGCGGTGCGACACGGGGGCCGGCACGGCAGTAGCCCTTTGACGCGTTCGCGTGCCGGACGCGCGCGCCGTGCGGTCTCCGCGACGGCGCGCGCTCGGTCGTCGACTCGGCCCGGCCGGCCCCTGCCTCCGCCCCGTTTCCCGGACGCGCCGGTCTCGTGGCGGTCCAGGACGCGTGCGGCCCGGCCGGACGTCGGCCGACGTGGTTACAGGGTCCGCTCCAGGCGATCCGCCATCAGCTTCACGAATCGGGCGGGCTCCTGCGGCCGGCCTCCCTCGGCGAGTACCGCCAGGGCGTGGACGAGTTCGGCGGTCTCGGTGAGCTCCGTCCGGTCTTCCTGCTGGGTGTAGGCCCGGTTCAGGGACTTCACCAACTGGTGCTCCGGGTTGAGTTCGAGGATCCGCTTGGCGCGGGGGACCTCCTGGCCCATCGCCCGGTACATGTTCTCCAGCGCGGGCGTGAGCTCGTGCGCGTCGGAGACCACACAGGCCGGCGAGACCGTGAGGCGGGAGGAGAGGCGGACCTCCTTGACGTCCTCGCCCAGGTGCTCCGTCATCCAGCCGAGCAGGCCGGCGTACTCCTCGCCCTGCTTGTCCTTCTCGGCGTCGGTCTTCTCGTCCTCGGTACCGGCGAGGTCGATCTCGCCCTTGGCCACCGAGCGCAGCGGCTTGCCGTCGTACTCCCCCACCGCGTCGGCCCACACCTCGTCCACGGCGTCGGTGAGCAGCAGGACCTCGACGCCCTTGGCCCGGAACGCCTCCATGTGCGGGGAGTTCTCGATGGCCTGCCGGGACTCGCCCGTCATGAAGTAGACGGCGTCCTGGCCGTCCTTCATCCGCTCCACGTAGGCCTTCAGCGTGGTCGGCTCGTCGGCGTCGTGCGTGCTCGCGAACGAGGAGGCGGCGAGGATCGCGTCCCGGTTGTCGGAGTCGGTCACCAGTCCTTCCTTCAGGACGGCGCCGAACTCCCGCCAGAAGGTGGCGTAGCGGTCCGGCGCGGACCCCATCAGGTCCTTGACCGTGGCCAGGACCTTCTTGGTCAGGCGGCGCTGGATCATGCGGATGTGGCGGTCCTGCTGGAGGATCTCGCGGGAGACGTTCAGCGAGAGGTCCTGCGCGTCGACGACGCCCTTGACGAAGCGGAGATAGGGCGGGAGCAGTTCCTCGCAGTCGTCCATGATGAAGACGCGCTTCACATACAGCTGTACGCCGCGCTGGTACCCCTGGGTGAACAGGTCGTGCGGGGCGTGCGAGGGCACGAAGAGCAGGGCCTGGTACTCGAAGGTGCCCTCCGCCTGCAGCCGGATCGTCTCCAGCGGTTCGCGCCAGTCGTGGGAGATGTGCTTGTACAGCTCGTGGTACTCGTCTTCGGACACCTCGTCGCGCGGGCGTGCCCACAGGGCCTTCATCGAGTTGAGCGTCTCGGCCTCGCGGGCCTCGGCGTCGTCGTCGCCCCGCTCCGGCAGGAGGCGGATCGGCCAGGTGATGAAGTCCGAGTAGCGCTTGACGATCTCCTTGATCTTCCAGGCGGAGGTGTAGTCGTGGAGCTGGTTCTCGGAGTCCGCCGGCTTGAGGTGGAGGGTGACGGAGGTTCCCTGCGGCGCCTCGTCGACCGTCTCCAGGGTGTACGTGCCCTCTCCGCGCGACGTCCAGCGGGTGCCCTGGGTCTCGCCGGCGCGGCGGGTCACCAGGGTGACCTCGTCCGCCACCATGAAGCCGGAGTAGAAGCCGACGCCGAACTGGCCGATGAGCCCGTCGGCCCCCGCGGCGTCCTTGGCCTCGCGCAGCTCCTGAAGGAACTTGGCCGTACCCGAGTTGGCGATGGTGCCGATGAGGTGCGTGACCTCGTCGTACGACATTCCGATGCCGTTGTCCCGCACGGTGAGGGTGCGGGCCTCCTTGTCGGCCTCGAGCTCGATGTGCAGGTCGGTCACGTCGACGTCGGGAGCGTCGTCCCGCAGGGCGGCGAGGCGCAGCTTGTCCAGCGCGTCGGAGGCGTTGGAGACGAGCTCGCGAAGGAAGACGTCCTTGTTCGAGTAGACGGAGTGAATCATCAGCTGCAGGAGCTGACGTGCCTCGACCTGGAACTCAAACGTTTCGGTCGGCATGGCTGGTGAGTACCTCACAGGTCCGCGGTTGTCTGAACTGGTGGTAGTCACTTTAGAACAGCCCGCGTTCCCGTACGCGCCGCTCAGGCGTCCTCCAGCACGGCGGCCTCCTCCAGCCAGTCCCCCAGTGCCTCGGGCGGGTTGAGCCGCAGCGCCCGCTCGTCGTCGCCCGTGTCGGGCGGCACGACCTCGACGTTGACGACGACCGAGTGGCGTTCGCGGCCCGTGACGAAGAGTCCCTCCGCGTCCAGTCGGGCCATGGCCGTCTCCATCGCCCGCAGCCTCAGGTCGAACTCGGCCTCCCCCTCGCCGTCGGGCAGGTCGAAGAGATCCCCCGGGCCGCGAACAGGGGCCGTACCGGCTCCAGATGCCGTTCGCCGTAGCAATGGAACGGGGAATCGGCGTAGGACCACTTGAGGTCGAGCGGCGGGCAGCCGTGCCGTGCCGCCTCCGCCGCCAGTGCGTGGAGCGACCAGGCGGACAGCGCCGGCCCGTAGGCCTCGCCGGGGGTCACCAGGGTGCAGTAGCAGAAGCAGTGGTCGTTGTGGTCCCGGAACAGGTCCTGGAAGGCGGCGCGGGCCGCGTGGCGGACGGCGTCGGCCAGGTCGGTCCCGGTCGGGATCACGGCGTCGACTCCGAATGCGGCGGGAGGGAACGGGAAGGCGGGGCGAGCGGAAAGACGGGACCGACGCCGCATCCCCTGCGCGCCGCGGAACGGGCGTCCACGGCCGGGAGGGGCCGGTCCCGCTCGGTCAGCGGCCGGGCCTGCGGAGCATGCACCAGGTGAGCGGACCGTCGTCCGGCAGGCTCACCTCGGCCGTCACCTCGAAGCCGAGGCGTTCGTAGAACCGTACGTTGCCCGCGTCCGAGGTCTCCAGGAAGGCCGGGTACCCCGCACGCTCGGCCGCCTCGAGGCCGGGCCGGAGGACCGCGGTGCCCAGACCCGTGCCCTGGGCACTCGGGTCCACCCCCACGGTGGCGAGGAACCACACCGGGTCGCTCGGGCGGTACGGATCCAGCGCGCGCTCGGCGGACTCCATGGCCGCCGCCCGGTCTCCCGCGAGCTCGGCGACCAGGGACCCGACCTCGGCGAAGGCGGGCCCCGGATCCCGCTCCGGCGTCGTCCAGGCGGCGACGGCACGGCCGTCGTCGGTGACCCAGGCACGGCCGTACGCCATCGCGACCCGCGCCAGGAACAGTTCCTGGAAGCGGCGCACCCGCTCCTGGTGGTCGTCGGCCGCGACCACGTGCCTGGTGAAGGGGTAGTCCGCGAAGGCGCGGGCCAGCGTCCGTACGGCTGCGGGCAGGTCCTCCCGCATCGCGGGGCGTACCTGGGGCATGGGGTCGGGCAAGGCGTTCCTCCAGGAGGGGTGCGGGGGCAGGAGCACCCCCGTGCCGGTGGTGATCTTGCTTGGTCGGCACATCCTCACCACAGGTTCCGACGGCGGGCAACGCCTTTTCGGTGCCGGTCAAGGATGTGGACGTCAGGAACCGGTCGGCTCTCGATCGGACCGATCGAGAAGCAATACGACTCCCGGCACCCTCTGCAAGAAGTCCCGTCAACAACGTTGACTCGAAGTCAGGGCGCGTGCACATTACTTAAAAGTAGAACCGAGCAGTAACCAGCGGTCGCGTGCCCGCACGTCCCGCGCCCACACCTCGAGAAGAGAGAGCAGATGCCGAAGCACGCCCTGCGACATGTCATGACCGCGACAATTGCTGCGGTCGGCACGCTGGCCCTCGGTCTCACCGACGCCACCGCGCACGCCACGCCCTCCCTGGACTACGTCGCCCTCGGCGACAGCTACAGTGCCGGCTCGGGCGTCCTGCCCGTCGATCCCACCAATCTGCTCTGCCTGCGCTCCACGGCGAACTATCCCCACGTCATCGCGGCCACCACGGGCGCCCGCCTGAAGGACGTCACCTGCGGTGCCGCGCAGACCGCCCACTTCACGCAGGCCCAGTACCCGGGCGTCGCTCCCCAGGTGGACGCGCTCAGCGCCGACACGGACCTGATCACGCTGACCATCGGCGGCAACGACAACGGCACGTTCATCAACGCCATCACGGCCTGCGGCACCGCGGGCGTCCTCAGCGGCGGAAAGGGCAGCCCCTGCAAGGACAGACACGGCACGTCCTTCACCGACCAGATCGAGGCCAACACCTATCCGGCGCTCAAGAACGCACTGCGCAGCGTCCGCGCCAAGGCTCCCAACGCCCGTGTGGCAGCCCTGGGTTACCCGTGGATCACACCGGCCGCCGCCGACCCGTCCTGCTTCGCGAAGCTGCCGATCGCCGCCGGTGACGTGCCCTACCTGCGGGGCATCCAGGCGCACCTCAACGCCGTCGTCGAGCGCGCTGCGGAGGAGACCGGGGCCACCTATGTGGACTTCTCACAGGCGTCCGAGGGCCACGACGCCTGCAAGGCCGTCGGCACCCGGTGGATCGAACCACTCCTGTTCGGTCACAGCCTCGTCCCCGTCCACCCCAACGCCCTCGGCGAGCGGCGCATGGCCGAGCACACCATGAGGGTCCTCGGCCTGAGCTGACCCGCGCCCGCGCCCCGTACGCTGTCCTCCGTGCCGTCCTCCCGCCTGCGTCGCGTCGCCGTCCTTGTGCTCGACGGTGCGAAACCGCTCGATGTCGGTATCCCGGCGCAGGTGTTCACGACGCGCGCGAGCATGCCGTACGAGGTGCGGGTGTGCGGCGCGGCGCCCGGCCTCGTGACCGGCGGTGACGGCCTCTCGTACCACGTCGCCCACGGCCTCGACGCGCTGGCGTGGGCCGACGTGGTCTTCCTCCCGGGTTACCGGTCCCCCGACCTCGACGACCCGCCGCGGACCGTCGTCGACGCGCTGACGGCAGCCCACGACG
Source organism: Streptomyces sp. WG7 (assembly GCF_049975785.1). NCBI lineage: Bacteria > Bacillati > Actinomycetota > Actinomycetes > Kitasatosporales > Streptomycetaceae > Streptomyces > Streptomyces sp. WG7. Next base: position 56,669 of record NZ_JBNGGE010000011.1, on the reverse strand, counting down.
GGGGCGCGCGGCTCGCCGCCATCTCCACGGGCGCCTTCGCGCTCGCCGCTACCGGCCTGCTCGACGGCAGGCGCGCCACGACGCACTGGCACTACACGCGGGCGCTCGCGGCGAAGCATCCTCGGGTGCGGGTCGACGAGAACGTGCTGTTCGTGGACGAGGGCAGCGTGCTGACGTCCGCGGGCGCCGCTTCCGGCATCGACCTGTGCCTGCACGTGCTGCGCGGCGACCTCGGGGTGGCCGCGTCGAACCACGCGGCCCGGCGTCTGGTCGCGGCCCCCTACCGCAGCGGCGGCCAGGCACAGTACGTGCCGCGCAGTGTGCCGGAGCCGTTGGGCGAGCGGTTCGCCGCCACCCGCGAGTGGGCGCTGCGCCGCCTCGGGGAACCGCTCACCCTGGAGACGCTCGCCCGGCACGCGGCGGTGTCCGCGCGCACCTTCTCCCGGCGCTTCGTCGAGGACACCGGGTACACGCCGATGCAGTGGGTCATGCGCGCCCGCATCGACATGGCCCGTGAGCTGCTCGAACGCTCGGAACGGAGCGTCGAGCAGATCGCCGCCGACGTCGGTCTCGGGACCGGGGCCAATCTGCGGCTGCACTTCCAGCGCATCCTGGGCACCACACCGAGCGAGTACCGGCGCACCTTCGCCCAGGGCGGGTGACCCCACCGGCGCCGTCTCCGGCGCTCGGGCTCGGCGCATGGCGCTCGGGCTTCGCGCACGGCACTCGGCCCCGACGCACAGCGCCAGTGCTCCGCGCACAGCATGTGGACCCGACGCACACCCCTGAGCTCCGCTCACGGCACTTGGGCTCGACGCACAGCACGTGGGCTCCGCTCACGGCACTTGGACCCGACGCACAGCGCCAGGGACTTGCCCGGCGACTTGCCCGGCGCGTGGCCTGCCGCGCGGCGCGTGCCGTTTGGCGCGATCCTTGCGAACCGTGGCACTCACGCCGCTCCCGCGGGCGGACGCCGCACGCGAGCCTGGTGGCGGACCGCAAGGCGAACCGGAAGGGCACTCCTCATGACTCGCATCGGCATCAACGGATTCGGCCGCATCGGGCGCAACGTGCTGCGCGCACTGCTCGAACGCGACACCAAGCTCGAGGTCGTGGCGGTGAACGACCTCACGGAGCCCGCCACCCTCGCACGGCTGCTGGCCTACGACTCGACGGCCGGCCGGCTCGGCCGCCCGGTGACCGTCGACGGGGACACCCTCGTCGTCGACGGCCGCCGCATCAGGGTGCTCGCCGAGCGTGAGCCGGCGCGGCTGCCCTGGGCCGAGCTCGGCGTCGACCTCGTGCTGGAGGCCACCGGCCGCTTCACCTCGGCCGACGCCGCCCGCGCCCACCTCGCCGCGGGTGCCAGGAAGGTCCTGGTCAGCGCGCCGTCGGACGGCGCCGACGTCACCCTCGCGTTCGGCGTCAACACCGACGCGTACGACCCGGCCGCGCACACGATCGTCTCGAACGCGTCCTGCACGACCAACGCGCTCGCGCCGCTGGCCGCGGTGCTCGACGAGCTCGCCGGCATCGAGCACGGCTTCATGACCACGGTGCACGCCTACACGCAGGAGCAGAACCTCCAGGACGGTCCGCACCGCGACCCCCGCCGTGCCCGCGCCGCCGGGGTCAACATCGTGCCGACCACGACGGGCGCCGCCAAGGCGATCGGCCTGGTGCTGCCGAACCTCGACGGCAAGCTGTCGGGCGACTCCATCCGTGTGCCGGTACCGGTGGGTTCGATCGTCGAACTCAACACGACCGTCGCCCGTGACGTGTCGCGCGACGACGTGCTGGCCGCGTACCGCGCCGCCGCCGAGGGGCCGCTCGCCGGCGTACTCGAATACTCGGACGACCCGCTGGTCTCCTCGGACATCACGGGCAACCCGGCCTCGTCGATCTTCGACTCGGCCCTGACCCGCGTCGACGGCCGCCATGTCAAGGTGGTCGCCTGGTACGACAACGAGTGGGGCTTCTCGAACCGGGTCATCGACACGCTCGGACTGCTCGCCACACGCTGAAGGGACGGCCGGTGCGACATCACCGGGGCTCACACGTCACAATGGTGCGATGAGCAATTCCAAGGTTTACTTCGACATCGACATCGACGGCCAGGATGCGGGCCGCATCGTCTTCGAACTCTTCGAGGACGTCACGCCCAAGACCGCCAAGAACTTCATCGAGCTGGCCACCGGCGAGCACGGCTTCGGCTACGCGGGTTCCCCGTTCCACCGCGTGATCCCGCAGTTCATGCTGCAGGGCGGTGACTTCACCAACGGCAACGGCACCGGCGGCAAGAGCATCTACGGCGAGAAGTTCGCGGACGAGAACTTCCAGCTGAAGCACACCGGCCCGTACCTGCTCTCGATGGCGAACGCCGGTCCGAACACCAACGGCTCGCAGTTCTTCATCACCACCGTCCCCACCCCCTGGCTGGACGGCAAGCACGTCGTCTTCGGCAAGGTCGTCGAGGGCACGGACGTGGTCGACAAGGTCGAGGGCTACGGCTCCTCCCCGTCGGGCCGCACCTCCGCGAAGATCACGGTGCGGGAGTCCGGCAAGCTCTGAGGGGCTGACCGGCCGCACGAGGACCTGAACCGACGGGGGCCCATCGCACACGGTGCGGTGGGCCCCCGTCCCGTCCCCGTCTGGTGAGGGGCGCCAGGTGATGCGACGCTGGGGTGGAGAGGCGTCCGAGAAGGGCAACCCCGGGAGGGCCGATGGGACGGGACGTCCCGGCGCTGGTCTTCACCCGCGAGGACCGCCGCCGGTACCGGAGCAAGATGCAGGAGTGCCTCGAGGCCTTCGCGCAGATGCTGCGCGAGTCCCGGTTCGAGACCGAGCGCCCCCAGGTGGGCCTGGAGATCGAGCTGAACCTGGTCGACGACGAGGCCGAGCCGGCGATGTGCAACAGCGACGCGCTCGAAGCGATCGCGGACCCCGCCTGGTCCACCGAGCTGGGCCGGTTCAACCTGGAGATCAACATCCCGCCGCGCCGGCTGACGGCGGGCGGCCCCGACGCCTGGGAGACCGAGATCCGCGCCGCCCTGAACCACGCGGAGGACCGGGCGAAGTCGATCGGCGCCCATCTGATCATGGTCGGTATCCTGCCCACGCTGCGCCAGTCGGACGTGGGCGAGGCCGCGCTGTCGGAGAACCCCCGCTACCGGCTGCTCAACGACCAGGTGTTCGCCGCCCGCGGCGAGGACCTGCACATCGAGGTGGACGGCGTCGACCGCCTGCGCACCTACGCCGACACGATCACGCCGGAGGCCGCCTGCACCAGCACGCAGTTCCACCTCCAGGTGTCCCCCGACGAGTTCGCCGACTACTGGAACGCGGCACAGGCCATCGCCGGCGTCCAGGTCGCCCTCGCGGCCAACTCGCCCTTCCTGCTCGGCAAGGAACTCTGGCACGAGAGCCGCATCCCGCTGTTCGAGCAGGCCACCGACACCCGGCCGCAGGAGATCAAGGCCCAGGGAGTGCGGCCCCGGGTGTGGTTCGGGGAGCGCTGGATCAACAGCGTCTTCGACCTCTTCGAGGAGAACCTGCGCTATTTCCCGGCCCTGCTGCCCCTGTGCGACGAGCAGAGCCCCGTGGAGACACTGGACCGTGGTGACATCCCCGAACTGGGCGAACTCACCCTGCACAACGGCACCATCTACCGGTGGAACCGGCCCGTCTACGCCGTCGCCCACGACACACCGCACGTCCGGGTGGAGAACCGCGTGCTGCCCGCCGGTCCGACCGTCGCCGACACGCTCGCCAACGGCGCCTTCTACTACGGGCTCACCCGCGCCCTGGTGGAGGAGGAACGGCCGGTGTGGTCGCGGATGTCCTTCTCGGTCGCCGAGGACAACCTGCACACCGCGGCCCGGCACGGCATCGAGGCACGGCTGTACTGGCCGGGAATGGGCGAGGTGACCGTACCCGAGCTCGTCCTGCGGCGGCTGCTGCCGCTGGCGCACCGGGGACTGGAGCTCTCCGGCATGGACTCGGCCTGGCGGGAGCCGCTGCTCGGCATCATCGAGCAGCGGTGCGTCACCGGGCGCAACGGCGCGGTCTGGCAGAAGGAGATGTTCCACCACATCGACGCCGATGCCCGTCCGGGCCGCCACGAGGCGCTGCGCCGGATGACCCGGCAGTACATGGACTACATGCATCTCAACGCCCCGGTCCACACCTGGCCGGTCGACTGAGGGCCGGCACCCCGCGCGGCACGCGCCAGGACCAGGGAGGCGGCAGACGATGTGCCGATGGCTTGCCTACTCGGGAACGCCCGTGCTGCTGGAGACCATCCTCTACCAGCCGCAGCACTCACTGATCGACCAGAGCCTGCACGCCCGGATGGGCGTCGAGACGACGAACGGGGACGGGTTCGGCGTCGGATGGTTCGGTCCGGAGATGACGACGCCCGCGATCGTCCGGGAGATCGGTCCGGCGTGGAGCAACCGCAACCTCCGGGAGATCGCGGGCCATGTCCGCTCTCCGCTGTTCTTCGCGCACATCCGGGCGTCGACGGGCAGCGCGGTGCAGCAGACCAACTGCCACCCGTTCCGCCACGGCCGCTGGATGTGGATGCACAACGGCGCGATCGCCGAGTTCCACCGCGTCCGGCGCGACCTCGCCCTGGCCGTCGATCCGCGGCTGTTCCTCGACATCGAGGGATCGACGGACTCGGAGATGATGTTCTTCCTGGCCCTCACGTTCGGCCTGGAGGACGATCCCCCGGCGGCCGTGGCGCGGATGGCGGGGCTGGTGGAGGAGATCGGCCACGAGCACGGCGTGCAGTACCCGCTGCAGATGACGGTCGCCGTGACCGACGGGCGGCGGCTGTGGGCCTTCCGCTACTCCAGTCAGGGCGCCTCACGGTCCCTCTTCTACAGCTCACGCGTGGAGAGCCTGCGGGCGCTCCATCCCGACCTGCCCTTCCTCCGGGAGGCATCCGACGACACCCGCCTCATCGTCTCGGAACCCCTGGGCGATCTGCCCGGCGTCTGGAACAAGGTGCCGGAGAGCAGCTACGGCGTCGTCCAGGCCGAGGGAGACGCCATGCTGCCCTTCACTCCGCTGGCGGCCTGAGGCGGCGGAGCCGGTCGGCGTGGTCGGCGAGGCTGTCGACGCGGGCGGCCAGCTCGGGATGGTGAGCGGCGAGATGAGGGCGGGCGCCGCTCAGCGGGCCGACGAGCCCGGCGGCGTCGTCCTGGCCCAGCGCCCGTACGAGCGGCGTGCGGGCCTCGGCCGGGAGGCCGGCCAGGGCGGTGATCTGGCCCGCGAGCTGGCGGAGGTCGGCGGCGTTGCCACGGGCCCAGGTGGTGACGGCGCGGTCGGCGGCGCGGCGGTCCCGGGTGGCCTGGACGCGTTGTTCGCCGGTGGTGCCGGGAGCTCCGGGGCGCAGGCGCAGGTAGCGCCGTTCGGCGGCCTGCCGGCTGGCCACGCCGAGGGGGTGGGCGAGGTCGGACCAGCTCGCGCCCACCTCGCGGGCGGTTTCGATCAGTCCCGTCTCCCATCCCGCGAGCTGGTCGCGCACTTCGCGCAGGAGCAGCAGCGCGGCCAGGGCCTGGTCGGAACTGACCGGTGAACCGGGCTGTGCCGCGGGCTGCGGTGCCTGGGCGGTGCGCACGGCCTCGTCGATGGCCGCCAGCGCCGCCTCGGCGGCGGGGAAGGACGCGGGCCGGGCCCCGGCTTCCCGCTCGTCTGCGGTCATGGGTCACCTCCGTTCGATCGTGTCACCCGACGGATGACGCCATCACTTGTCATCGTTTCGATGACATGCTACAAGAAAAGCAGGAAGCAGCGCATGAGCGGTTCTGCTCGAAGTGGAGGTGTTTCCCGATGCTGATGCGCACCGACCCGTTCCGTGAGTTCGACCGGGTCGCCCAGCAACTGTTCGGCAACGCGTCCGGCACCTGGTCGCGGCCCACGGCGATGCCCATGGACGCCTACCGCGAGGGCGACGCGTACGTGATCGCCCTCGACCTGCCCGGTGTCGACCCGGACGCGATCGACATCGACGTCGAACGGAACATGCTGACCGTCCGGGCCGAACGCCGTCCCGTCACCAAGGGCGAAGACGTTCAGATGGAACTGTCGGAACGTCCCCTGGGTGTCTTCTCCCGCCAGGTGATGCTGGCCGACACCCTCGACACCGAGCACATCAGTGCCGACTACGACGCGGGCGTCCTCACGCTGCGCGTCCCGATCGCCGAGCGGGCCAAGCCGCGCAAGATCTCGATCGGCACCGGCCCGGACCGCAGGGAGATCCCGGGCTGAGGCGGAGCCGCCCTCCCGGTGGCGGAGGGCGGGAACCGCCCACGGCGACTCCCGCCCTCCGCCCCTGCGCAGGCACGTCGGCACGTCGGCACGTCGACACGGAACGCCAGGCAAGGAGGACCCCGATGGCCATGCGGTGGGAAGTGTTCCTCGACCATGTACAGGACCGCGGCGAGTACCCGACCCGCACCGAGGCGGAGCGTGCCGCGCGCACCGTGCTGGCGCTGCTCGGCGCGCACCTGGTCGGTGAGGTACGGGCCGAGCTGGCCGCCCGGCTCCCGGAGACCTTCGCCCTGATCCTCCTCAACCCGCTCCAGGCCGCCGAACCCCTCTCCCCCGAGCGGTTCGTGCGGGCCACCGCGGCGTGGATCGAGGGGGCCACCGAACAGACCGCGGCCTGGGACGTCGGCGCCGTGCTCAGCGTGACCGCCGACGCGGCGGGCGAGGAGCTGACCCGCCGCATCCTGCTGCAGCTCCCGCCCGGATACGACCTGCTCATGGGCCGCCCGCAGGACACCACGGCCCCGAGAACGGCCCGCGCGTCCGGTGACTGACACGACCGTGTCCGCCGGCCGCCGGCCACCCCGTCGAACAATCCCATGAACGAGAAAGGCGTCTTCACCGATGCAGTCCAAGACGGCCCCGGCGACCCTCACCCTCACCACCGAGCCGGCCATGTCGTTCGGCCAGATGCTGGAGCAGGTCCGCTACAACGGCGCGTACCCCACCCGCGAGCGGGCCGAGGAAGTCGTCTCCGCCGTCCTCGCCGCCCTCGGCCGCCGCGTCACCGGCGAGGAGCGCGTCGAACTCGCGGCCCGGCTCCCCCGCGAAGCCGCCCGGATCTTCGCCTCCGAGATCCCCATGACGGACTCGCTGACCGGCTGGGCCTTCGTCCGGGACCTCGCCGCCCGCACCGGCGGCAGCCTCGCCACCACACGCTGGGACGTCGGCTCGGTCCTGGGCGTCGTCGCCCACCTCGCGGGGCCGGCCCTGCTGGACCGCATCCTCGACCGTCTCCCCTCCGGGTACGCGATCCTCTTCGGACGCGCGGAACTCACCCAGGCGGCCTGACGTCCGTGCCCCGGGGCCGGGCCGGGCCGCGCCCGGAACGGGACGGCGGAACCGGCCCGCGCCGCGCACCGCGTCGAGCAGGCGGCGGCACACGGCGCGGGCAGCGACCGTCCGGGGCGACCGCGGTGACCAGCGTGGGCGGGCCCCGGCCGGCGTGTCAGCCGCCCCGGCCGTCTTCCGGTACCGGACCGAGGAGCCGGGCTGCGCAAGGCGCGCGCTCCGCGTAGGCCTGGTCGGCGGTAACCCGGGCGGGCGCCTGCTGGACGGTTGGACACGGCGCCGTCGCCCCGGGCTGGTTGAGCCGCACTTCCCCAGCTCGACATCCTGCGGCGACGTCGCGGCCACGGGCACCATCGGGCGTTCCTGTTCGTGGGCAATCCACGTACAGCGGATCCCCGGTGGCCGCCCCTGCGCCGGGCTCCTGTCCCGGTCCCGCATCCTGGGAAACACCACCGCTGACACGACCGTTGCGCCCCCCTGGCGCGAGACCGTCCTGATCAGGACGGTGAGGCATGTCTCCGAACACCGCGCGCCCGTTGACAGGACCCCTGGAAGATCACACAATCGGGCCATGACCCGATACCGGTTCGAGACGACGGCGGAGCCTCTGCGCGTGCCCGATCGAACCGGATGTGAGCGCTCCGGCCGATAGCCGGCTGTCTCCGAGCCGAAGGCTCGACCCGCGCCGCGTACGGAACGAATCGGTCTTCTTACCGGAGAAGTTCCGGAGCACGTCCGTTTCCCAGGACATCCGGCACGGCCGCACCGCGTCATCCTCCACGGCTGCCGACAGGCGACATCTCACCATGTCGCTATATCGCCGTATCGCCGTATCGCCGATGCGCTGCCGAGCCGCCGCCGGGGCCTGGTCAGACCACCATTGCATGTGAAGGGGAGGACTCCATGACCGTCACGACCGCCGGTCCGACCGCCGGCCTGCGCGAGGCCCGCATCCCGGGGGACGGGATGTACGAGGGACGGCGCGTGCTGCGCCGGCTGCCCGAGGGATGGGAGGAACGGCCCTACGAACTGTTCGAGGTCGTTCCGCAGGCTCGCACCATCGGCGCCGAGATCAGGGGCGTCGACCTCTCCCGCCCGCTCTCCCCCGCACTGCGCGAGCAGCTGAACCGCGCCCTGCTGGAGTGGAAGGTGCTCTTCTTCCGCGCCCAGCACCTCACCTCCGACCAGCAGCGCGACTTCGCGGGCAACTGGGGCGAGCTGGAGACCAATCCCCTGCTCGCCGCCGGCTCCAGCGAGGACGTCGTGCGCTTCGACAAGGCCGACGGAGCCACCCCGACGTACGAGAACGTCTGGCACACCGACGTCACCTTCCGCGAGCGGCCCGCGCTCGGCGCGGTCCTCCAGCTGCGCGAGGTCCCGCCGTTCGGCGGGGACACGATGTGGGCGGACATGGCGGCCGCCTACGACAACCTCCCCCAGGAGGTGAAGGACCGCGTCGACGGCGCCCGGGCCGTGCACGACTTCATCCCCGGCTTCGCCAGGTTCTACGGACCCGAGCGGCTGATCCCGCACCAGGAGCTCTTCCCTCCCGTGGAACACCCCGTCGTGCGCACCCACCCCGAGACCGGGCGGCGCATGCTGTTCGTCAACGCCTCGTTCACCACCCACATCACCGGCATGGACCGTGACGAGAGCGACCGGCTGCTGCGCTTCCTGTTCCAGCAGGCGCATGTCCCCGAGTACCAGGTGCGTTTCCGCTGGCAGCCCGGCGACATCGCCTTCTGGGACAACCGCGCCACGCAGCACTACGCCGTGGGCGACTACGGTTCCGACCGCCGCGTCGCCGAGCGCGTCGCCATCGAGGGCGACCGTCCCTTCTGACCGGCGCGCACCCGGGCCGGAGACTGCCGTCCGCCTCCGGCCCGGGTGCGCTAGGCCGGGTCCTGTTCCTCGATCGCGGCCGGGCGCAGCTGCGCGGCACGGATGCGGGCGACGTCGAGTTTCACGCCGCGGTCGAACCGGTAGATGCCGTTCTGCTCCTGGAAGACGTCCGTCAGCTGGGTGTAGCAGTAGCCGAACATGTCACGGTCCTCCAGCAGGACCCCGGTCAGGCCGCTGAACCGCTGGTGGAACTCGTCCTCGTCGCGGACCCGTTCCCCGTAGCCCCAGGACACGGTGCGGTCCTCGCCGGACCGGTCGGCGGCCGCCTCGGGGTCCCACCAGATGCCGCCGAACTCGCTGACGAAGTACGGCTGTCCGCGGTACGGCTGGGAGTACGGGGTGCCGCTCTCGTGGGCGTTGACGAAGGGGGTGTCCTTGGCCAGGCCGGACATCAGCTGCCGGAAGACGGCCGGGTCCTGCTCGTAGCTGTGGGAGTCGTAGATGTCGGTCTCGGCGACCCGGTGCGCGTAGCCGGAGGCGTCGATGACCGGACGGGTGGTGTCCATGGCCTTGGTGGCCAGGAACATCGCGCGGGTCACGGCGTCGAGCTGGGTGACGCGGTCGTGCAGCTTCTGGTAGGTCTCGTTCAGCGGGCACCAGCCGATGACCGAGGGGTGCGAGTAGTCCCGTTCGAGGGCCTCCAGCCACTGGCCGACGTAGGAGGCGTCGGGCTGCTGGTTGTCGCCGGAGGAACCGCCCGTCTCGCAGCCCCAGTCGCCGAACTCGCCCCAGACCAGGTAGCCGAGGCGGTCGGCATGGTAGAGGAAGCGCTCCTCGAAGACCTTCTGGTGCAGCCGGGCCCCGTTGAAGCCGGCCGCCATGGCCAGTTCGATGTCCCTCACCAGTGCCTCGTCGGTCGGGGCGGTCATCAGCCCGTCCGGGTACCAGCCCTGGTCGAGGACGAGACGCTGGAAGAGCGGCCGCCCGTTGAGGAGGACCGCCTTGCCGCGCAGGCCCACGGCGCGCAGCCCGGCGTAGCTCTCCGCGCCGTCGACCACCTGCCCGTCGGCGTCGAGGAGTTCGAGGCGCAGGTCGTACAGGTGGGGGTCGTCGGGACTCCACTCCCGTCGCCGGTCCTCCGGTACCGGCAGGTGGAGGCGTGGGGCCAGGTCCAGGTCGGCGCGGGCCTCGGCGCGGCACACCTCGCCGTCGGCGTCGCCGAGGACGGCGCGTACCCGGTGGCCGGGACGGTTGGCGGACAGGGGCAGTTCGAGGTGGAAGGCGGAGCCGGCCAGGTCGGGGGTGATGCGGGGCCGGCGCAGGTGCGCCTGAGGGACCGGCTCCAGCCAGACGGTCTGCCAGATTCCGGTCACCCGGGTGTAGTTGCAGTCGTGGTTGGCGTACTTGACGGCCTGCTTCCCGCGCGCCTGCGGGCCCGACTTCGGGTCGCGGGCGCGGACGGTGACCACGACCTCCTCCCCCGACCCGGCGACGTCGCCGAGGTCGGCGGTGAAGGGGGTGAAGCCGCCGCGGTGCCGGGCGACCTCCCTGCCGTCGGCCCACACGGTGGTGTCGTAGTCGACGGCGCCGAAGTGCAGCAGCACGCGGCGCCCGGCCCACGCCGCCGGCAGGGTGAGGACGCGCCGGTACCAGACGGCCTCCAGGAAGTCGGTGTCCCCGACGCCGGACAACTCGGACTCGGGCGGGAACGGCACGAGGATCTCGCCTCGCAGTTCCCGGTCGAGCAGACCGCGTTCCAGTCCGCTGTCCCCCCGGTCGGTCTCGAACTGCCAGGCGCCGTTCAGGTTGAGCCAGTCGCGGCGCACGAACTGCGGTCGCGGGTACTCCGGGCGCGGTGCGGAGTGAGTGGGCACACATGCTCCAGTCGATCGGTGGGCCGGCGCGGGCGCCGGACCCGTGTGTACGGCTGTGGGGGGCGTGGTTCAGGAACCGCCGAGGCCGGTGGTGGCCACGGAGTTGACGATGCGGCGCTGGAAGAGGAGGAAGACCACGATCAGCGGCAGCGCCGCCAGCAGGGCGGACGCCATGGACTGCGCGTACACGATGCCGTAGGAGTCCCTCACGGTGGCCAGGCCCACCGGGAGGGTCATCAGGTCCGGGTCGTTGGTGACGATGAACGGCCACATGAAGTTGTTCCACGCACCGATGAAGACGAAGATCGCCACCGCGGCCACGATCGGCCGTGAGAGCGGCAGCACGACCGACCGGAAGACCCGGAACTCGGAGGCGCCGTCGATGCGGGCCGCCTCCTCCAGTTCCCTGGGGACGGCGTCGAAGAACCGTTTGAGGATGAACACCATCATGGGAGCGACGACCTGGGGCAGGATGACCGCCGCGTAGGTGTCGACCAGGTTGAACAGGAGCATCTGCTCGAACAGCGGCACGACGAGCAGCTGCGGCGGGACCATGATGGCGGCGACGGTGACGGCGAGCAGCGCCCGGCGCCCGCGGAACGTGCCGCGCGAGAAGCCGTATGCCGCGAGGGTGGAGACCACGACGGTGATCAGCGTGACCAGTCCGGCGATCAGGAAGCTGTTGAAGGCCCAGACGGCCACGTTCCCGCGTTCGAGGATCTGCTGGTACGCCTCCGTCGTGAAGGCGCCTTTGAACGGGGAGAGGCCGGGGGTGTTGACGTCCTGCTCGCTCTGCAGCGAGGTGGCGATCGCCCACAGGAACGGCAGCAGCCAGACGGCCGCCAGGACGGCCAGCGCCGTGCCGGCCAGGACGCGGGGCAGCCGGCCGTGGCCGAGGAGCAGGGGTGCGCCGGTATCTTCGCGGGGCGGGCGGCGCCGCGGGCGGAGGGTCGTTGCGGTTGCGGACACGGTCAGTCCTCCTGCCGGAAGAGGCGCAGCTGCACGAGCGAGACGACGATGACGAGCGCGAAGAAGAGGTAGGAGATGGCGGAGGCGTAGCCGAGCCGGTAGCCGGTGAAGCCGACGTCGTAGACGTACTCCAGGACGGGGCGGGTCGAGCCGCCCGGGCCGCCCTTGGTGAGGATGTAGATCTGGTCGAACACCTTGAGCGACGCGAGGATCTGGAGCATGGCCACCAGCGCGGTCGTCCTGCGCAGTTGCGGCAGGGTGATGGACCACAGGCGCCGCCACGCGCCGGCCCCGTCGAGCGCCGCCGCCTCGTCGAAGGTCGAGGGCAGGGACTGGAGTGCCGCGAGGTAGAGCAGGAAGTTGAAACCGACCGTCCACCAGACGGTGAGGGCGGCGACGGACCACATGGCGACGGACTCGTCGGACAACCAGCCCACGGGTTCCATCCCGAGGGTGTCGAGGAGTTGGTTGCCGAAGCCCAGTTCCGGCTGGTACAGCCAGGTCCAGATGAGGGTCACCACGGTCACGGGCAGCAGGTAGGGGGCGAAGAACGCCAGCCGCCACGCCCACTGTCCGGCGAGCCCGCTGTGCACCAGCAGCGCCATCGCCAGCGGGACGAGCACCAGCGGCACGCTGGAGATGACGGTGAAGAAGAGCGTGTTGCCGAGGCTGCTCCAGACGTCGGGGTCGCCGAGGGCCTCGGTGTAGTTGTCGAAGCCGATGAAGCTCGTGTCGCGCAGGGCGAGCGAGGTGTCGGTGAAACTCATCCAGAGCCCCTGCACGATCGGCCACACCATGAAGAGGCCGAAGACGAGCAGGAACGGCAGGACGAAGACGATCCCGGAGCCCGGGGTGACGCGCAGGCGGCGCAGGACGGCGCGGCGGCGGCCGCCCGCGCGGCCCTCGGGCGGGTCGGTCCGCGCCTCGGCGCCGAGGGGTGCGGTGGTGGTCACGTCGGTCACTCCTTCTGCTGGTCAGGCCACCGGGTTGGGCTGCCGCAGCAGCGCGTCCGCCTCGCGGACCATCTGACGTACCGCCTTCTCGGCGGACGTGTTGCCCAGCAGCGCCGACTGGAGCGGCTGACACATGCGGTTCTGGAAGTTCGACCCGGCGCCGGCGAACCAGTTGGGCGGGTCGAGCACCGCCACCTCCGCGGCGTCCGCGTAGGAGGACTGCGGTTTCAGGGCCGCGTACTCGGGCTCCGCGAGCACGGGCCGATACGCGGGGATGTGGCCGGCGCCCGCCCAGGTGAGGCTCCGCTTGAGTATCTCCGCGACGTACCGGTGGGCCTCGCGGCGCCGTGCCGGGTCAGGGTCCTTCTGGTGCGGAAGGACGAAGCTGTGGCTGTCGGTGTAGACGGCCGGCTTGTCGAAGACCTGCGGGAAGGGCGCGGCGCCCAGCGGCATGCCGGACTTCGCGAGGGTGGGCAGCTCCCACTCCCCCAGCATCGCCATGCCGCCGCGGCCGCCGGTGAAGCCGGCCACCGACCCGTAGTAGTCCAGGTTGTTGGGGTTCGTGCGGCCGTCGAACAGCTGCCGCATGAACGTGACGACGCGTACGGCGGCGTCGACGTCGATCCCTGGCGGGCCGCCGTCCGGCAGGGTGAACTCGGCGCCGGTCTGGGCGTAGAGGCCGGCGAACAGGCGCCAGTTCTGTGCCGTGTCGGTGACGTGGCCGAACAGGATGCCCGCCTGGCCGGTCGCCTCGGCGAGGGCCTTGCCCGCGTCCAGGAGGGCTTCCGGCGAACCCATGGGAGCCAGCTCGCCCGAGGAGTCCAGGAGGCCGGCGGTCTCCGCGGCCTCCTTGTCGTAGAAGACGATGAAGGGGTGGACGTCGAGCGGGATCGCGTAGACGGTCCCGTCGTGCTGGGTCCGTTCCCAGACCGCCGGCGTGAAGTCCTTCCGCGTGACGCCGAACTCGGCGAGCAGGTCCAGGTCGAAGGCGTCCACCAGGCCGCCGGGAGCGTAGCCCGCCAGCCGGGACAGATGCATGGCGGCCACGTCGGAGGCCCGGCCGCCGGCGGCCGACATGGCGAGCTTGGTGTAGTAGGACGGGCCCCAGTCCAGGATCGTGCGGTCGATGTCGAAGCCCTCGGACCCCTCGGACCCCTTGGACACCGCGTCGATCATGTCGTCCATCAGCATGCCGTCGCCGCCCTGGAACAGGTCCCAGACGCTCAGCGTGGACGTCCCGGAGGCGGCGGCCGGTACGGCGCAGCCCGACAGCGGGCCCGCGGCGAGCAGGGCTCCCGCTCCGGTCATGGTGTGACGCAGCAGCCGGCGGCGGCTGAGACGGCGTCCCGGGTCGGACGCCGCCGGCACCCCGTGGGCAGGCAAACGGGAACTCATCGCGGACCTTTCGACGGCCGGACGCTCATGCGGTGGCTTGTTTTTTACATCGATGTACATGGGCTGTAAAGAGGTGGGGACGGGGTTGGACCGTGGTGACGGCGCGACCGGGGTTGCGCCGTGGTGTCAGGCCGGGCCCGCGATCGGATCCGTGCGGTGCCGGGACATAGACTCGGCAGCCGCGGGAGAGGCAGGGAGGTCTCGGTGGCACGGCCCAGGATCAAGGACGTCGCACGTCATGCGGGCGTTTCGGAGAAGACGGTGTCCAATGTCATCAACGACTACGCCCATGTGTCCGACCGGACCAGGAAGGTGGTCCGCGAAGCCATCGAGCAGCTCGGGTACCGGGTGAATCTGGCCGGCCGCCACCTCCGCAAGGGCCGCACCGGCATCATCGCCCTGGTCGTTCCCGAACTGGACATCCCGTACTTCGCCGAGCTGGCCCGGCACGTCATCCGCGAGGCCGAGCAGCGCTCCCTGACCGTCCTGATCCATCAGTCCGGGGCGGACCGCGCCCACGAACTGGCGGCGCTGGCCGGTTTCGGCTCCACCTTCGTGGACGGGATCATCCTGAGTCCGCTCGCCCTGACCGCCGCCGACCTGCGCGATCGCGTGGGCGCCCCGCCCACCGTGCTGCTCGGGGAGCTGCTGGAGGAGGGCGCCGACCATGTGGCCATCGACAACGAGCGTGCCGCACGCGAGGCGACCGCCCACCTGATCGGTCTCGGGCGCCGCACCATCCTCGCCGTCGGCGGGCGCGACGACTCGGGCCTGGGGACCGCCGAGGCCCGCACGCGCGGCTACCGTGCCGCCCTGTCGGAAGCGGGCATCGCCTACGATCCGGCCGCCCTGCTGCCGGTCGACTCCTTCAGGATGCCCGACGGCGCCCGGGCCGTGGCACGGGCGCTGCGCGGCGGCGCCCGGCCCGACGCGCTGCTCTGCCTCAACGACCAGCTGGCGCTGGGCGCGTTGCGTGCCCTGCACGAGCACGGGGCCAGGGTGCCGGAGGACGTCGCCGTCGTCGGCTTCGACGACGTGGAGGGCGGACGGTTCTCCGTACCCACGCTGAGCACGGTGGCTCCCGACAAGGCGGCGGTGGCCAAGACCGCCGTACAACTGCTGCAGCGCCGCATCGAGGAAGCGACGGCACCGGACGGCGTGAGTGCCGGCAGCGAGTCCGGCGTGCTGTCGCCCCAGGACCGCATCGTGGCCCACCGGCTCGTCCTGAGGGAGAGCACGGAAGGCCGCCAGCGCCCCTGACGGGGTGGTCGGCCCGGCGGCCAGTTCATGTGGACCTCGGCGCGGCCGGCGCTCACGAAGGATGCCCCGGACGGGGAGTTGCGCCCTCCCGTCACCCGGACCCGCAGGGTGTGGCGGCCGCGCGAGCCTTGGGCTGACGTACCGCACCGCCTCGCCGACGCGGATCGAGTTGTGGAAGCCCACCCGCTGCTCGGGGCCCCGTCGACGCTGATCGCCGCGTAGCCGTTGCCCGTGCCCTTGGCGGAGAGCAGGGCGATGCGAGTACCGGTGATGGAGAGGGCGGCCGTGGCACCGGCCCGGTCGCTCCAGTGGCCGTCGCTCCAGAAGCACTGGGCGGCGCAGCCCGTTCCGCAGGTCCAGGCACCGCTGTAGGTGACGCCGCCGGGGCCGCTCGAACGGCCCTCGCCCAACCGCCCAAAAATGGTATTCCATTTGCCGCAGACCTCTTGACGGTGCTGTTCGGCGAAAACTACGTTCTGTTCATCGAAAAGCCGCTTCCGCTTTGCGGAACTCTGCGACTCCCCACACCCTGATCCCAGGAGTCCCGTATGACTGCCCTGGAAGACCGCCGCTCGCCCGCGGAGACCGGCGACACCGCCACCAGCTCCAGCCTCTACACGTACGACCTGGCACCCACGAAGAGGGAAGGGCGCCGCTGGGGCGCCTACAACGTCTTCACGCTCTGGGCCAACGACGTGCACAGCCTGGGCAATTACGCTTTCGCCATCGGGCTGTTCGCCCTCGGACTGAACGTGTGGGGCATCCTCGCCGCCTTCGCGCTCGCGTCGGTCCTGCTCTTCCTGCTGCTGACGCTGTCCGGGTTCATGGGGCACAAGACGGGTGTGCCGTTCCCGGTGATGAGCCGCATCGCGTTCGGCGTCAAAGGGGCGAAGATCCCGGCCGCCGTCCGAGGTCTCGTCGCCATCGCCTGGTTTGGTATCCAGACTTATCTCGCCGCCGCGGTACTGAGCACTCTCCTGGTGGCGATGTTCCCCGGCCTGGCCGGCCTGGACACGAACTCCCTGCTCGGCCAGTCGACGCTCGGCTGGATCACCTTCCTGGTCCTGTGGGCCCTGCAAGTGCTCATCGTGAGCTACGGGATGCAGATGATCCGCCGGTACATGGCCGTCGCGGCGCCCACCACCCTGCTCACCATGTGCGCCCTCGCGGTGTGGATGTTCGTCCGGGCGGACGGCTCGGTCTCCCTGTCCAACGGTGAGCCGCTCACCGGCGGCGCGATGTGGCTCCAGGTGCTGCAGGCCGCCGCCCTGTGGGTCGTGATCTACGGGACGTTCGTCCTGAACTTCTGCGACTTCACCCGGTCCGCGAGGAGCCGCGGCTCCATCGTCCGCGGGAACGTGATCGGCATCCCTGTGAACATGCTCTTCTTCGCCGGCATCGTGGCGGTCCTCAGCGGCGCCCAGTTCCGTCTCGACGGGCAGGTCATCACCAGCCCGACGGACATCGTCAGGACCATCCCCCACATGTTCCTGCTGGCCGTCGCGTCGCTCGCCCTCATCGCCCTGACGGTGGCGGTGAACCTGCTGGCCAACTTCGTGGCGCCGATCTACGCCCTGGTCGACCTCTTCCCCCACCGGCTCGACTTCCGCCGCGCCGGTCTGGTGAGCGCGGTCCTGGGCCTGGTCATCACGCCGTGGAACCTCTACAACAGCCCGGTCGTCGTCAACTACTTCCTCGGCGGGCTGGGCGCCCTGCTCGGCCCCCTCTTCGGCGTGATCATGGCGGACTACTGGCTGCTGCGGAAGTCCCGCGTGAACGTGCCGGCCCTCTACACCGACGACGCGGGCGCCGAGTACCACTACCGCCGCGGCTACAACCCGCGGGCCGTCGCCGCCTTCGTCCCCAGCGCCGCGATCGCCGTCGTCGTCGCCCTGGTGCCCTTCTTCCACGCCGCGGCCGGGTTCTCCTGGTTCGTCGGCGCGATCATCGGCGCCGTGCTGTACGCGGTCATCGCCGACCGCGCCTCGCCGATCCGCGACGTGGACGGCGAGACCATCGCCGTCGCCGCGGAATAGCTCCGCCACCGTCGCGGGCCGTCCCACCCGAGCAGCAGGCCCACCCGAGCAGAAGGCCCACCCCATGCGCATCCTCGTGGTCAACGTCAACACCACGCAGTCCATCACCGACGCGATCGGCGAACAGGCGGCCGGCGCGGCTTCCCCGGGCACCGAGATCGTTCCGCTCACGCCCTCCTTCGGCGCGGAGTCCGTCGAGGGCAACTACGAGAGCTACCTCGCCGCGGTCGCCGTCATGGAGACCGTCCGCGCCCACCCGGAGCCCTTCGACGCGGTGATCCAGGCGGGATACGGCGAACACGGCCGGGAAGGGCTCCAGGAACTGCTCGACGTTCCCGTCGTCGACATCACCGAGGCCGCGGCGAGCACCGCGCAGTTCCTGGGCCGCCGCTACTCCGTCGTCACCACCCTCGACCGCACGGTCCCCCTGATCGAGGAGCGGCTGGAGGTGGCCGGACTGAGCGCCAGGTGCGCCTCCGTACGCGCCAGCGGGCTTGCCGTACTCGACCTGGAACAGGACGAGCAGACCGCCGTGGACGCCATCACCGAACAGGCCGCGCGCGCCGTCGAGGACGACCGGGCCGAGGTGATCTGCCTGGGCTGCGGGGGCATGGCCGGTCTCGCCGAACGCGTGGTGGAGCGTACCGGGGTCCCCGTGGTCGACGGGGTCGCCGCCGCCGTGACGGTCGCCGAGTCGCTGGTCCGCCTCGGCCTGTCCACGTCCAAGGTGCGCACCTACGCGCGTCCGCGCCCCAAGCGGATCCTCAACTGGCCCCCGAGGACGGCCGGGGGGCGCGTCCCGTGACACATCCGGTGCCGTTCCTCGTCCCCGGTCGGCGGCCCGCCACGGGGCACGCCGGCCGCGGGGTATTCTGACGGGTCGCCCGACCGACGCTCCGCACCGGCGCGGTCTGCGACTCGGAACGGGACCACAGACGAAGGACGGCGATGGCTGCGTCACAGGGCTTCATGCCCGAGTCCGAGCGGGTCACGCGGCAGTTGCGCGACGAGATCATCGACGGTGCGCGGCGGCCGGGCAGCCGCCTGGTCGAGCGGGAACTGGCCGAGGCACTCGGCGTGAGCCGGCTCCCCGTCCGGGAGGCCCTCAAGACCCTGGTGGCCGAGGGGCTGGTGACTCCGCGACCGCGGACGTGGGCGGTGGTGCGGGAGTTCACCACCAGCGACATCGCCGATCTCGACGAGGTCCGTTCGGGCCTGGAGACCCTCGGCTTCCGGCTCGCCGCCCAGCGCCACACACGCGCCGGGCTGGAGAGGCTCCGCGCGACGGTGGACGCCGAACTGGCGGCGGCCCGCGCGGGCGACGCGGTGCGGGCCCGCCGGGCGGCGGCCGACTTCCACCAGACGGTCATCTCCCTGGCGGCCAACGAGTTGCTCAACGAACTCGAGCGCGTCCTGCGCAGCCGGCTGCGATGGCTCATGGGCCAGCACGACGACCTGCTGGGCGTGGCGCTGGAACACGAGGCCCTCTACCGGGCCATCGCGGAGCGCGACGTCGAGCGCGTACAGGCCCTCGTCCTGCACCACCTGGCGACGAGCCGCAGCGCGGCCCTGGGACACCACGCTCAGGAGCAGCCGGAGAGCCGGAGCCAGGCGGTACCGGAGCAGGGGCACGGGGAGACCTGACCGCGGCTCCCGGTGGCTCGCCGGCGGGGCTGTCGTCCGTCCGCGAACGGAAGCGCCGGGTGAAGGCCCGTTCGGTCAGGGCCGTCCGCGCGGGCCGGACGGCGGTGGTGACATCACGACTCCCCGGACGGGCCCCGGCCGTCCCGCACCCACGGCCGCAGCTTCTCCGGATTGCGGACGACCCAGATCCGGGTGACCCGGCCGTCGGCGACCTCGAACGAGGCCACCGTCACGACGGCGCCGGCACGCCGGGCCACCAGGCCCGGCACACCGTTGACCGACCGCTGCAGGAGTTCGAGCCCGGGAGCCTTGTCGGCGATGGCGGCCATGTACTGGGCGATGCGCGCACCGCCCTCGATCGGGCGTAGGGCGGCACCGGCCATGCCGCCGCCGTCGGCGGTCATCACAGCGGCCGGGTCGAGGAGGTCGACGAGGGCCGCGATGTCCTTGGTCTCCCACGCCGCTTTGACCTGCCGTACCGCGTCGGCCTGCCCGGCCGCGGTCGCCGGAGCGCGGGCGCCGCGCGCCCGCCGCCGGGCGGAGGCCGCGAGCTGCTTGCAGGCGGCGGGGGTCCGGCCGAGGACGTCGGCGATCTCGGCGAAGGGGTAGCGGAAGACGTCGTGCAGGACGAAGGCCACCCGCTCGGCGGGGGTCATCGACTCCAGGACGACGAGGAAGGCCATGGACACCGATTCGTCCAGGACCATCTGGTCGGCTGGGTCGGTGCCATGGCCGTGCCCCCACTCGGCGCGGTCGGGCAGCGGGTCGGGCAACCACGCGCCGACGTAGCGTTCCCGCCGGGCCCGCGCCGAGCCGAGCACGTCCAGGCAGACGCGGCCGGTCACCGTCGTCAGCCAGGCGCCGGGGGACACGATCTCGTCCCGCCGGCCTTGCGGCAGCGCGTACCAGCGCGCGTAGGCCTCCTGCACGGCGTCCTCGGACTCGGCCAGTGAACCGAGCAACCGGTAGGCGACATTGATCAGTTGGCGTCGCTCACCGGCTGTCCCATCGGTGCGCGCGCCGGCCGTCCCCATACTCCCGACCGCCTCCTCGCCTTACCTTTCGCAGGCCCGCGTCGTCGGGCTGGTGAGACCTTACCGATCTACCGCCCCCCGGGCGGAAAAGAAGGGGACCGTGACATGGCAGCCTCGGCAACGACACACCGCCGCTACTCGTTCCTGCGGATCGCGATCGCCCTGCAGACCCTGACCATCTTCCTTCAGGCGGTCTCCGCCGGGCTGCTGATGTCCTCGTCCTACGGAGAGACGCTGCACAGTGCCGGAGCCCGCGTGATGTACGGGGCGTCGATGCTGTACGTGCTCGCGGCGGTGCTGGCGTGGAAGCCGGGCGGCGGCTCGCCCCGGCCCATCTGGAACGCGTGCGGCTTCCTCGTCCTCGCCTCGGTCCAGGTCGTGGTGGGCATCGCCCACATGTCGTCGGTCCATCTCCCCCTGGGTGTCCTGATGTTCGGACTGAGCGTGCTGGCCCTGGCACGGCGCTGAGGTCCGCCACCGGGGGCGGTGACAGAGCGTCCCGGGACGGTGGCAGGGCCCGCCGGGCAGGGCCTGGGCCGGGTGTTACTCGTCGGTGTCGGCGGACGGACGCGTTCGGCGGCCGTCAGCCGATCACGGCCTCCCAGGTGTCGACGGCGTAGTGGACCGTCATGCCGTGGCGGCCGTACAGCCGCGGGGCGCCCGTCGCGTTCTCGGTGTCGACACCGAGGCCCACCGTGTCCCGGCCCCGAGCGGCGAAGTGGGCGAAGGCGTGCCGGAGCAGGAACGCGCCCAGGCCGCGGCCTCGGGCCTCGCGCAGGACACCGATGCTGCGGATCCAGCCCATGGCCTCGCGGTCGTCCCGGGCCAGCAGGAACCCGGCGTCGCCCAGGTCTTCGGTGCCGGCGATCCAGACCAGGGACCAGTCCAGCCCCTCGGCGTGAATGTCGTTCAGCCAGAGCCGGTAGTCGCGCGGCTGGAAGTCGAAGTGGTCCGCGAACGCCTGCTGGTACAGCTCGTACACCCGGATCCGGTCGGCCTCCGTGGCGCAGGCCCGTATCCGCACTCCCGCCGGGACGTCGGGCGGGAGGTCGCTCGCCGGGTCCACCGCTCGGCGCAGTACCTGATGACGCCGTACGACGCTCCAGCCCCGCGCCTCGAGGAGTTCGGTGTCGGTCGTGGGCCGGGCGGCGAGGTGCAGGTGGACGACGGCCCGCGCGGCTCCGTTGGCCCGTGCCACGGCCAGGGCGCGGGCCTCCATGGCCGCCAGCATGAGCAGTCCGGTCCGCTGGTGGTCGGGGAGCACGTAGTGGTCGATGTCGATGCGCTCTCCTCCCGACTCGTCCCACAGCAGCCCGTACGCCACCAGCCGGCCGTCGTCGAAGGCCAGCCACGAATCCCGCGCCAGATCCGTCCGAGGGTTCTTCAGGTCGGCTTCGACGGTGTGCTGGTCGGTCTCGGGCCGGCCGATCTCGATCCGGTCGATCTCGTTGAGGAGGTCGGTGATGGCGGGGGCGTCGGCGAGGGTGGCCGACCGCAGGGCAGCAGGGGACATGGGGGCAGGGTCGTGTGCGCCGCGGGGTGACCGCAACGGGTTTTCCGCCGGCCGCGCTGTCCACGGTCCGTCCTCTTGCCGATGCCGGTGTCGATCCGGGCACGTAGGGCGGCGAACCGCGGGCATACGGAGGTCCCGAGGCCCTCTCCGTCGCCGACCAACGGGAGTTCCCTGTGACGCCGAGCCTGCGGACCGCCCGCGCGTGCCGTGCCGCCGCCGCCCTGCTCCTTGCCGCCGCCGGATACGCGGCCACCCACCACCCCTGGCTCGCCCTCCCCGGCCTGTACGCCGCCGCCGTGTTCGCGTGGTGCGCGGCCCGCGCCCGGGCCGGGCACCGGCTGCTGGTCGCGCGGGCGCAGCGCGCCGAGCGGCTGGCACGCCCGCGCCGCCGGCGGCCGCTCAGTACCGATCTCCCCGTGTGCTGCGCGTTCTGGCAGCGCTCCGACGGCGCGGGGCACGGCCCGGAGTGCACCCGCCCCGCTGCCGCCCGCGTCCCCCTCCGCGTCGGCTGCTGCGAGCGGTGGTGGACGTCTCTGGGCGCACAGCACGACGCGGGATGCCGCCATCGTGCCGGCGCTCGGGACGGGGGCCGGACCCGCACGGGGCCGCGGTAGGGACCGGCGGTCGTCCGCCCGCCGGACGTCTCGGCGTACTTCTTCCGCAAGGGACCGGACCGGCCGTGGCAGAGATGTCACGGCGCCGGTGGGGGCGGGCCGCCGGGCCCGTTCGGGGAAGAACCCCGCGGCCCACGCGTGCCTGCCACCGTGTCAGCGGGTGTCCGTCAGACCGCCGGTGACGGCGATGACCTCGCCGACGGTGAAACTGGAGTCCGCGTCGGAGGCCAGGTACACGTACGCGGGAGCCACCTCCTCCGGCTGGGCGACCCGCCCCATGGGGGAAGAGCTGCCCAGGTTGGTCAGATAGTCGTCGGGGAACCGCTGCCCCGCCAGGTTGAGCACCGTCCAGGTCGGCCCCGGGGAGACGATGTTGGCGCGGATGCCGCGCTCGGCGAGGTGGGGGGCGATGGACTTGGTGAAGACGACCAGAGCTGCCTTCGAGGCGGCGTAGTCCATCATCATCTCGCTGCCCTTGAGCGCCTCCTCGGACGCGGTGGCGATGACGGCGTCGCCGTGGGAGAGGTGCGGCAGGGCCGCCATCACCAGGTGGAAGTAGGCGTAGACGTTCGTCTTGAAGACCCGGTCGAAGTCCTCGGCGGTCAGGTCGGAGAGGCTGTTCTGGCTGTTGAGGAAGGCGGCGTTGCTGACCAGGACGTTCAGGCCGCCCAGCTCCGCGACGGTGCGTTCGACGGCGTCCGCGCAGAAGGCCGGCTCGCACAGGTCGCCCGGCAGCAGCAGGCAGGCGCGGCCCTCCTTCTCGACCGCTTCCCTGGTCTCGTCGGCGTCGCTCTGCTCCTCGGGCAGGTAAACGATGGCGACGTCGGCCCCTTCGCGGGCGTAGAGCACGGCGACCGAACGGCCGATCCCGGAGTCGCCCCCGGTGATCAGCGCGACCTTTCCGGCGAGCTTCCCGGAGCCCCGGTAGTTGGCGGCGAGGTAGCGCGGGCGCACTTCCATCCGCTCTTCCAGGCCGGGGCGCTGCTGGCGCTGGAACCGGTAGGGCGGAGAGAACTCCGCCTCCTCCTGGGGCATCGCCGGACGGTCGAGCGGTCCGTCGCCCGTTCCCTTCCTCTCCACCATTACTGGCCTCCATACGATCGCCTGCGCGGTCGGCGCCACCGGCCGGCGGCGCCCAGCAGTCGCCTGTCCCGAGCGCGGACACGCAAACAAGCCACGTCCGGGGCCCGGGCGAGCAGAGCCGGGCGGGCGGGTCTCCCAGCGGCTCACGGGAACCGGTCGGCCCGGTCCGTCAGGAGACCGCGGTCAGGACCGCGGTCAGGACCGGGGGCGGTGCGACGGACGGTCGCGCCGTGCTCGAAGTCGCGGACGGCGGACCGGGGACGACCCGAGCAGACGGAGCACGCGTTCGGCCGCTCGCTTCTGTCGGGTCGGCCGCCCTCTCCCCTGCCGGCCCAGTGCCGAGCCGACGGGAGGAGAGGGCGGTCGGGCCGCGGAACGGCTGTTCAGTCGATGACCGCGGTGACCTCGACCTCGATCAGATGCTCGGGCACGTCCAGCGCCGCGACGCCGAGCAGGGTGGCTGGCGGTGCCGCGGTGACCCCGAGCTTCGCCTTCCCCCGGGCGATGCCCTCCAGCAGTTGGGGCATCTTGTCGGGGGTCCAGTCGACGACGTGGACGTTCATCTTCGCCACGTCGTCGAAGGAGGCGCCGGCCTCGGCCAGGGCGATGCCGACGTTGACGTAGCACTGCTCGGCCTGTGCCGCGAGATCGCCTTCGCCGACCGTGGTCCCGTCGGCGTCCCAGGCGACCTGCCCCGCGATGAAGACCAGTTTCGATCCGGAGGCGATCGACACCTGCCGGTAGACGTCGATCTCCGGCAGTCCGGCGGGGTTCACCAGGGTGATGGCCATGACTTCTGTCTCCTTGCCCTTGCGGTCTCTTGTGGTTACTCGGGAACCGTAGGAGAGTGGCCACTGACATGGAAGAACGCACTTTTCAGTGACTGGGGAACCCGATGGTGACCAAGCAGTTCACCGGCTCGCCCGACGACGCGGACCTGACACGCGCGGACTCCCTGGCGCGGGAGATCTTCTCGGACATCGCCAACAAATGGGCACTTCTGATCATCGAGGCGCTGGGTGACCGCACCCTGCGCTTCAGCGAGTTGCGCAACGAGATCGAGGGCATCAGCCACAAGATGCTCACGCAGAATCTGCGCATGCTGGAGCGCAACGGGCTGGTGGAGCGGTGCGTGCATCCCACCGTGCCGCCGCGCGTCGAGTACACCCTCACGGAACCGGGTCAGGGACTGCGGGAGACGACACACCACATGTGCGACTGGACCCACCGGTACCTGGGCCACATCGAGGCCTCCCGTCGCAGCTTCGGCCCCTGACGGGCGGGGCACGGTTCAGCGTCCCCGGCGCGGGGGGAGCGGGAAGCGCGGAGTGCGGGGAGCGGCGCGCAGGACCCGGCAGCGGCCGACGACGCGTTCAGCCGGGCCACAGGTCTCGCTCGCTCGTCCAGCCGACCGACCGTCAACTCCTGGCCGCACCGCCCACTACGCCACCGTGAGACACTTTGCCTGGTCTTTGCCTTTCGGGAACCACGTGGCCCCCGGGTGCGTTCATCCTGATAGCCGCGAGAAATCGCGGCCGAGGACCAAGACGGATACGCAGCAGCAACAGAAGCCGAGGTGGCACGAGTGGCGATGTGGGACAAGATCAAGGACCAGGCCAAGACCTTCCAGCAGTCCCAGGGCACTCGGGGAGCGAGCGGACCCGGGCAGGGACCGCAGGGGCATCAGGGCTACCAGGGCCCTCAGGGTTCCGGCCGGCCGGGCTCGTCCTCCGGCGGCTCCAAGGCCCAGCTGATCGGGATGTTCAAGACCCAGCTCGCATCGGTCAAGACCGAGCTCAAGAGCGGCGCCTACCGGGACGCCAGCATGGCCATGTGCGCCCTGGTCGCCGCGGCCGACGGGCAGGTGGAGCCGGCGGAGCGGCAGCGCGTGGAGGAGCTGATCGTCTCCAACGAGGTCCTGCAGAACTTCCCGGCGGACCAGCTCCGCCAGCGGTTCAACCAGCATGTGGACCGGCTCGTCGGCAACTTCGAGCTGGGCAAGAGCGAGGCCCTGCAGGTGATCGCCAAGGCTGCCAAGAAGCCCGCGGAGGCCCGCGCGGTCATCCAGACCGGCATGGTCATCGCCGGGGCCGACGGCGTCTTCGAGCCCTCCGAGCAGTACGCGATCCGCGAGGCCTGCACCGCGCTCGGCGTGCCGCCCTCGGAGTTCGGCGTCTGATCCCGTCCGCTCGCGGACGGGAACTCACGGACGGGAAAGCGTTTGACGGCCGTCGGCGTCGAAGGCTCGGATGGGGTCCATGAGTTCAGGGCAGCAGACGCATCCGGGCCGGTACCCTCTCGACGTCCGTCTCGTACGGCGGCTGGTCGAGGGACGGTTCCCGCAGTGGACGGGCCTGCCCGTCGAGCGCTTCCCGTCCGGTGGCACGGTCAACGCGATGTACCGGCTGGGCGACGACATGGTCGTACGGCTGCCGTTGGTCGAGGGCGGTGCCGGGGACGTGCTGGCGGAGCGGAAGTGGTTGCCCCGCCTGGCGCCCCTTCTGCCCGCCGCCGTCCCCGAGGTGCTCGGGGACGGCGAACCGGCCGAAGGGTATCCGTGGCCGTGGTCGGTGTACCGGTGGCTGCCCGGGGAGATTCCCGAGGCCGGGGCACTGGACGAACCCGCGCTGCTGGCCGGGGACCTGGCCGGGTTCGTGGCGGCGATGCGGCGCGTCGCCCTGCCGGGCGCCCCGTGGGCCCATCGCGGCGGCCCGCTCGCCACGCTCGACGAGCCGACGCGGGCCGCGATCGGGGAACTGCGCGCTCTCCCCGAGGAAGGCTTCGACTGCGACGCCCTGACCGCCGTGTGGGACGACGCGCTGCGGGCACCGGCGTGGGACGGACCACCGGTCTGGCTGCACGCCGACCTGATGCCGGGCAATCTGCTGGTGGACGGCGGCAGACTGTCCTCGGTGATCGACTTCGGGTGCATGGGAGTGGGCGACCCGGCCTGCGATCTCTTCCCGGCGTGGAATCTGCTGCCGGCCGGTGCGAGGACGGTCTTCCGCGAGGCGCTCGGTGTGGACGAGGCGACGTGGAGACGCGGCCGGGGGCGGACCCTGTCGCAGGCACTGATCGCGTTGCCGTACTACCGGGAGACCAATGCCGCGATGGCCGGCAACGCCCGGCACGTGATCCGGGCGGTGCTGTCGGAGGACGGCTGACCAGAGCCTCTTACGGCGCGGTCCTCACACCCTCGACCGGGTTCCGGGCCCGCTCCCGCACGGCGGCCGTGACGGGCGGCCGAGTCCGCCCGGACGCGGCCCTTCCCGGAGGCGTACGGCGCGGGGCGGAGACCGGGCTCGTAGGAACGAACGCCGCCGTTCCCCGTGCCCTCCCCGTGTCCCCCGTGTCCCCCGTGTCGACGGCACCGCAGGACGCGGCGATGGCCGTGCCGGCCCCGCCCGAACCCGAGGCACAAGAGGGTGACGTCCGCTCAACTGTCGTAGTCCACGGTCAGCTTCTCGGAGACCGGGTACGACTGGCAGGTCAGGACGTAGCCGGCGTCGACCTCGGCCTTTTCCAGCGCGTAGTTGCGGCGCATGTCGACGCTGCCGTCCGTGACCAGGGCCCGGCAGGTGCCGCATACGCCGCCCTTGCAGGCGAACGGCAGGTCGGGGCGGGTCTGCTGGGCGCCGTCGAGGACCGGCCGCTCCCGGGAGAGGGCGGAGGTCGTGGCGCGGCCGTCCATGACGACGGTGACCTCGCTGACGGGTCCCCGCGGGCCGGCCTCCTCGTGACGGACCTCCCGCACGGGCTCGTCGTCGGCGTGGAACAGTTCCCGGTGGACCCGGTCCGCCGGGACGCCGAGGCCGGTCAGGACCTGCTGGGCGTCGGCGACCATGCCCTGCGGGCCGCACAGCCACCAGTGGTCCGCGCTCTCCACGTCCACCAGGGAGTCGACGAGCGTCGCCAGCCGTCCGGCGTCCAGGCGGCCGGAGAGCACCTCCGCCTCGCGGGGTTCCCGGGAGAGCACGTGAGCCAGGTGGAAGCGGCTCGGGTGGAGGTCCTTCAGGTCGGCCAGTTCGTCGGCGAACATCACCGTGTCGGTGCGGCGGTTGCCGTAGAAGAGGGTGACGGCCGAGCGGTCGTCGGCGGCCAGCACCGACTCGGCGATGGACACCATGGGCGTGATGCCCGAGCCGGCCGCGATCAGCACGTGGTGGCCCGGGGTGCTCAGGTCGGGTGTGAAGCGGCCGGTGGGGGCCATCACCTCGACGGTGTCGCCCGGACGCACCTCGCTCACCAGCCACGCCGAGAACAGGCCGCCCGGCACCACCCGCACCCCGATGCGCGGCGTCGAGCCGGCCGGCGCGCAGATCGAGTACGAACGGCGCTCGTCCCGGCCGTCCACCTCACGCCGCAGGGTGAGCGACTGGCCGGGCGCGAAGGCGAACTCCTCGGCCAGTTCGTCCGGGATCTCGAAGCTCACGGCCGCCGCGTCCGCGCACAGCCGCTGGACGGCGGCGACGCGCAGGCGGTGGAAGGCGGGACGGCGGCGGGCGCGCGCCGGCGACGCCGAACCGGACGCGGTCGCCGAGCCGGACGCGGTCGCCGAGCCGGACGCGGTCGCCGAGGCGGGGGCGGTCGGGGCCATCAGATCTCCTTGACGTACTCGAACGGCTCGCGGCAGGACCGGCAGCGCCACAGCGCCTTGCAGGACGTGGCGGCGAAGCGGGAGGTCTCCTCGGTGTCCGCCGAGCCGCACCGGGGACAGGGCACCGCGGGCCGGGTGGGCGACAGGACGAGGGCGACCGGGCCGCGGGGGGCGGCGCCGGGCGGGGCGATGCCGTGCTCGGCGAGCTTGCGGCGGCCGGCCCCGGTGATCCAGTCGCTGGTCCAGGGCGGATCCAGGACCGTACGGATCTCCACGCGCGCGAACCCCGCGTCCCGCAGCCGGGCGGCGACGTCCGCCCGCATCTCGGCCATGGCCGGGCACCCGGAGTACGTGGGAGTGAGGCTCGCGACCACGGTGCCGTCCCCGGTCACCTCGACGCCGCGCAGCACACCGAGGTCGGCGAGGGTCAGCATGGGCAGCTCGGGGTCGGGCACCTGCTCGGCGACGTGCCGCGCGCGGCGGGCGTCCAGAGGTGCGAGGCCACCGGTCACCATGTCGCCTCCGGGTGGGCGCGGGCGACGCCCTGCAACTCCGCGAGGAGCGGCGCCAGATGCGGGGTGTGCTCGCCGGTACGGCCGGAGCCGGGCAGGGGCCGGTACACCGGCAGGGTCAGTCCGGCCGCCTCGGTGACCTGGCGCAGGTCGTCGGCGACCTCGTCCCGTGCGTCGTACGCCGTGTGCAGTTCGCCGAGGTACGGAGCGACCTGGTCCAGCGCCGCCCGCGTCCTGCGGTGCGACTCGTCCGTGCCGTCGCCCAGCCGCACGGCCCACTCGGCGGCGTACTGCCGGTGGTACGTCAGCTCCTTGACGCCCTTCGCGGCGACCGCGGACAGGACCGGGTCGGGGTGGGTCACCAGCCGCTGGAAGTGGGCCAGGCGCCAGCTGGAGAGCACCAGCAGCCGCACGATCGCGAAGGCGAAGTCGCCGCCGGGCAGTTCGGCCAGGGTCACGTTGCGGAAGTCGCCGGCATCCCGGAAGTAGGCGTAGGCGTCCTCGTCGCGGCCGGTGCCGTCGGCCTGGCCGGCGCGCGAGTAGAGCAGGCGGGCCTGGCCGAGGAGGTCCAGGCCGATGTTGGCCAGCGCCACCTCCTCCTCCAGCTCGGGCGCGCGGGTGACCCATTCGGCGAGCCGCTGCGCGCTGACCAGGGCGTCGTCGGCGAGGGCCACGCAGTCCGCGGCCAGTTCACCGGCGTCGACGCCCTCGGGCACGGCGGTGTCGACGCCGTGCAGCGGGTCCTCGAAGCCGGTGCCGTACGCCCAGCGGGTGTCGTCCTCGTGCCCCTCGGCCAGGCTCAGGTAGACGTGGTCGTCACTCATGCCCTGCTCCTAGATGTGGGGGACGTCGTCGGGGATGTCGTAGAAGGTCGGGTGGCGGTAGACCTTGTCGGCGCTGGGGGCGAAGAAGGGGTCCTTCTCGTCGCGGGTGGAGGCGGCTATGTGCTCGGAGCGCACGACCCAGATGCTCACGCCCTCGTTGCGCCGCGTGTAGAGGTCGCGGGCGTGGGTGAGGGCCATCGTGTCGTCGGCGGCGTGCAGCGAGCCGACGTGGACGTGGTTGAGGCCGCGCTTGCCGCGTACGAAGACCTCGTACAGCGGCCAGCCCTGCTTCCCGGAGGTCATGCCGCCGCTCCCTTCTCCGCGCGGGCCGCCTGTTTGGCCGCGTGGGCGGTGGCCGCCTCGCGCACCCAGGCGCCCTCCTCGTGGGCGGTCCGCCGCCGCCGGATCCGCTGCTCGTTGCACGGGCCGTCGCCCTTGATGACGCGCATCAGCTCGTCCCAGTCCGGGGTGCCGAAGTCGTGGTGGCCGGTCTCCTCGTTCCAGCGCAGCTCCGGGTCGGGCAGGGTGACGCCGAGCTTCTCCGCCTGCGGGACGGTCATGTCGACGAAGCGGCGGCGCAGTTCGTCGTTGCTGTGCCGCTTGATCTTCCAGGCCATCGACCGCGCCGAGTTGGGCGAGGCGTCGTCGGGCGGGCCGAACATCATCAGGGACGGCCACCACCAGCGGTCCACCGCGTCCTGGACCATCTCGCGCTGGGCGTCGGTGCCGCGCATCATCGTCATCAGCAGCTCGTAGCCCTGCCGCTGGTGGAAGGACTCCTCCTTGCAGATGCGCACCATCGCGCGCGCGTACGGCCCGTACGAGCTGCGGCACAGCGGCACCTGGTTGCAGATCGCCGCGCCGTCCACGAACCAGCCGATCACGCCGACGTCGGCGAAGCTCAGCGTCGGGTAGTTGAAGATCGACGAGTACTTCTGGCGTCCCTCGATGAGCCGCTCGGTGAGGTCGTCGCGGTCCGCGCCGAGCGTCTCGGCCGCCGAGTACAGATACAGCCCGTGCCCGGCCTCGTCCTGGACCTTGGCGAACAGGATCGCCTTGCGGCGCAGCGACGGCGCCCGGGTGATCCACTCGCCCTCCGGCTGCATGCCGATGATCTCCGAGTGCGCGTGCTGGGCGATCTGCCGGATCAGCGTCTTCCGGTAGCCGTCCGGCATCCAGTCGCGCGGTTCGACGCGCTGGTCGTGCGCGATCGTCGCGTCGAACTGCTCCTGCAACCCGTCCGGGGGCGGTGCCTCGGCGGCGTGTGTCGTGGTCATCGTCACCAGCTTCCCAACCGACCATTCGTTCGGTATCAGTGTGACGCGTTTCCCGGTGCCGGGCAAGACCCGGGACTCACGCCGGCCACACTCTTGACAGGGCGGACACACCGCTGGATTACTGGGCCCTGCCATGTGCGAACCGAATGGTCGGTCGGGAGACAAGGTGGTGGAACCACGTGGTGGGACAGGTGTCGCGGGCCGCTGAGCCGTCGCCCACGGAGGTGATGTTCCGCGCGGACGAGGCGTCCCGGCGGCTGGGCATCGAGCTGGTCGAACACGGGGAGGGAAGCGCCGTACTCCGCATGACCGTGACCCCGGCGATGGTGAACGGACACAGGATCGCCCACGGCGGCTACCTGTTCCTCCTCGCCGACACCGCCTTCGCCTGCGCGTGCAACAGCCACGGCCCGGTGACCGTGGCGGCGGGCGCCGACATCGTGTTCGTCGCGCCGGCCCGTGAGGGCGACGTGCTCGTGGCGCGTGCCGAGGAGCGCGCCCGGTTCGGCCGCAGCGGCGTCTACGACGTGACCGTGCGGCGCGCCGGAGAGGTGATCGCGGAGTTCCGCGGACGCAGCCGCAGCATGCGGGACACTACGGCGCGCGAGACGCCGGGCACGACGACGAAGGAGTCGCGATGAGCAGCGAGCCGACGACCGGGGCGGCCCCGGCTCCCCGCCGGGGAGAGCCCCTCCCCCACGACCTGCTGGACGACGCCGAGCGGCTGTCCCGGGAGCGGCTCCGGGAGCTGCAGCTCGACCGGCTGCGCACCACCCTCCGGCACGCCTACGAGAACGTGGAGCTGTACCGGAAGAAGTTCGACGCCGCCGGGGTGACGCCCGACGACTGCCGCAGCCTCACGGACCTGGCCCGGTTCCCCTTCACCACCAAGGCCGACCTGCGGGACACCTACCCCTTCGGCATGTTCGCCGTCCCGATGGCCGACGTGCGGCGCGTGCACGCCTCCAGCGGTACCACCGGCCGTGCCACCGTCGTCGGTTACACGGACAACGACCTGTCGATGTGGGCGGACGTCGTCGCCCGTTCGATCCGGGCCGCCGGCGGCCGTCCCGGGCACAAGGTGCACATCTCCTACGGCTACGGCCTGTTCACCGGCGGCCTCGGTGCCCACTACGGCGCCGAGCGCGCCGGGTGCACGGTGATCCCGGCCTCCGGCGGCATGACGGCGCGGCAGGTGCAGATCATCCAGGACTTCCGGCCCGAGATCATCATGGTCACCCCCTCCTACATGCTCACCCTGCTCGACGAGTTCGAGCGGCAGGGCGTCGATCCGCGCACCACCTCCCTCGAGGTCGGCATCTTCGGTGCCGAGCCGTGGACCGAGGAGATGCGCCGCGAGATCGAGGAGCGGATGGACATCCACGCCGTCGACATATACGGGCTGTCCGAGGTGATCGGCCCCGGCGTGGCACAGGAGTGCGTCGAGACCAAGGACGGGCTGCACGTGTGGGAGGACCACTTCTACCCGGAGGTGGTCGACCCGCTCACGGACGCCGTGCTGCCCGAGGGCGAGGAGGGTGAGGTGGTCTTCACCTCGCTCACCAAGGAGGCGCTCCCGGTGATCCGGTACCGCACGCGCGACCTGTCCCGGCTGCTGCCGGGCACCGCACGGCCCGCCTTCCGCCGGATGCGGAAGGTCACCGGCCGCTGCGACGACATGATCATCCTGCGCGGGGTGAACGTCTTCCCGACGCAGATCGAGGAGATCGTGCTGCGCACGCCCGGCGTCACCCCGCACTTCCAGATCCGGCTCACCGAGCGCGGCCGCATGGACCACATGACCGTACGGGTGGAGGCCCGCCCCGACGCGGGTCCCGAGCAGCGCGAGGCCGCCGCCGAGGCGATCGGACGGGGCGTCAAGGACGGCGTGGGCGTCACCGTGGAGGTGGAGATCACCGACCCGGAGACCCTGGAGCGCTCGCTCGGCAAGCTCCGCCGGGTCAGGGATCTGCGCGGGGAGTGACCGTCGGCCTGCGGAGGGACGAAACGTGAGCACCGACACGTCCGTTCACCTCCCGTACTGGTGTGCACGGAGGTGTGGATGGGCAGTGAATGCATGATCGGGGGAGATTGAGTACGTCCTGGGGGTAAATCCCGTGCGTGTGTGTGTGATCGGTGCAGGTCTGTCGGGGCTGGCGGTGGCCCACGCCCTCAAGGAGCGTGGCATCGGGTTCGTCTGCCTGGAGAAGGCTCCCGACGTCGGCGGGATCTGGCGTCAGCCGGAGGCCGGAGAGCGTGGCCCCGGGTACCTGTCGCTGCATCTCAACACCGCCAAGCAGCTGACCGGTTACGCCGGCTTCCCGATGCCGTCCTCGTACCCGCTCTACCCCCGGCACAGCCAGGTCGCCGCCTATCTGCGTTCCTTCGCGGACTGGGCGGGCATACGCGACCACGTCGAGCTGCGGACCGAGGTGGTGTCCGTGGGCCGGGACCCGGACGGCATGTGGACGGTCGTCAGCCGGGACGCGGACGGCGCGGTGGCGTCGCGGCGGTTCGAGCAGGTGATCGTCGCGTCGGGACACCACACCGACCCCGCGCTGCCCGACCCTCTTCCGGCGGGTTCCGACGCGTTCACCGGAAGGATCCTGCACTCCCTCGACTACCGCGACGGCCGCGACTTCGCCGGACAGCGTGTCGTCGTCGTGGGCCTCGGCGCCTCGGCGGTGGACATCGCCGCGGACCTCTCCCGGCATGCCGCCCAGACCGTGCTGTCGGTGCGCCGGGGACTGCACATCGTGCCCAAGCAGCTGTACGGGCAGTCGCTCGACGAGATCGCCGAAGCGCCGTGGTGGAACGAGATGTCCTTCGCCGAGCGGCGCCAGTGGGCCGAGGAGGCCCTGCACGTCGCGCGCGGCAGGCTGGCGGACTACGGACTGCCCGAGCCCGACCATCCGCTCTTCTCCTCCGCCACGACCCTCTCGGACGAGATCCTCAGCCGGATCCGGCACGGCGCCGTGACCCCGAAGCCCGCGATCGGCTCCTTCGACGGCGGCCAAGTCGTCTTCACCGACGGCACCCGGGTGGCGGCGGACGCGGTCGTGTACTGCACCGGCTTCCAGATGACCTTCCCCTTCCTGCCCGCCGGCTGTCCGGTGGCGGCGGACGGCTCGGTCGAGCTGTACCGACGGGTCGTCCCGGCCGACCGGCCGGGCCTGTACTTCGTCGGACTGGTCCGGCCGGTGGGCGCGATCACCCGGTTGGTGGAGGCCCAGGCACAGTGGGTGGCGCGGATCATCGACGGCGATGCCGAGCTGCCCGCGGCGGACGAGATGCGCGAGGAGATCGACACCTACCTCGCCGCCATCGTCCAGCGCTACGGCCGGACGCAGGGCGCGTCGATCCAGGTCGACGTGGGCCCGTATCTGGCGGAGTTCCGGGAGTCGCTGCCCGTGTAGCCGCCCCACCGGGCGCCGTCGGCGGTGCCCGGCCACCACGTCCGTGACCAGGGCTCCCGGTACGTCCGCCGGGAGCCCTGCGGTGTCCGCACGGTCCGCTCAGCGCACCGCCACCGGACGGCGGACAGCCTCCGCGACCGGCGGCCTGACCGCGTACGCCTCCGAGGAGAGGTAGGCCGTCACCCGCGGCGGGCGGCCCTGTTGGTGGGCCAGCGCCAGGTAGGCGATCAGCCCCACGCCGTCCTCGGGCCGCCGGTCGGTGACGGCGGCGAGCGCGCGCACGAGCGCCGAGGCGTCCATGCCGTGGTGGCGCAGCAGCCTCGCCGCCCGTTCCAGGGCCTCCCCGTCGTGCCGGGCGTAGTCCCTGACCGGGATGTGGAGGGTGAAGCCGCTCGGCCGGGCGGTGGCGGTGTCGGTGAAGGAGTGGCAGGACAGGCCGGGCCGCCTGCCGAGCCCCGTGGCGTCGGGCCCGAGGCCCGCGGCCGTGCGGAAGAAGCCCTCGATGCCCGCGGGGCCGGGGCCCGGGTCCATGCGGGACAACCGCCCGGCCTGGCCGGCCGTGAGGTTGTCGTGGCGCACGTAGACCTTCACCCGGGGTTCCTCCCAGTCACCCAGGTCCAGGGCGAGGAACGGGTATCCGCTGCCCTGAGGCAGGGTGGCGAAGGCCCTGTGATGGCCCAGCCGGTGCAGCGCCTCGCGCACCGTCGCGGCGGAACGTTCCGCGCCGTTCGCTGCCGGGTTCAGGTAGACCTTGACCTTGGGCACACCGCCGGGTCTCAGTTCCAGGGCGCACCACAGGGCCAGGGGACCGTGCGGGGCGGGTGGCAGGAAGAGGTCCTGGAGGTCGTCGAGCGGGCCGGTGGTGAAGTTCCAGCGCCGTGCCATCGCCCGGATCGTCTCGACTCCGACGCTGCCGTTGCGGGCCAGGCTGTCTGCGCCGCAGCCCGGTTCCAGGAGCAACCGCAGGGCGGGAGCCGCGTCCGGCCGGAAGGAGAGGGAGAACTCCACGGGGGTGTGGTCGTCGGACAGGAAGGTGCGGGTGGGCGGCGGCAGGTTCAGCGGTCGCTCGGCCACCGGCCCCAGAGAGCCGGTCAGGACCTGGGCGTAGGTCTCGACGTCGGACTCGGACAGGCCGGCGACCGCGCCGAGTCTTCGCAGCTGACCGCTGGTGAGGGCGCCGAGCGTCGGGGTGCCCCGCAGGACCGTGCCCGTCGTGTCGGCGGTCACCGGCCCGGCCCCCGCCGGAGCCGCACAAAGCGATACCCGCCTGGGGAGGCGGGTATCGGGGGGATCGGCGGCGGGAAAGCGGCGTCCGTGGATATGTGGTCCACGACACCTCCTTTTACTCGTAAGCAACTTGAATGCCGCGTTGCTCACTACCCGTGCCGTTGGATCTTCATGCGGAAGGGGCGGGTTGGTCAGGTGTTGCGCATGTCACCTGGTGAGCCAGTTGAGGAACTGGCTCCACATGCCGCTGCGTTCGGCCGGGTGGGCCGTGTTCGCCGCCTTCTCCCGCGCGGCCGTCGCGGTGTCCGGCTCCGGGCCGGTACCCCGTCCGGACCGCACCGGGGTGAAGCGGGCCGGCAGCGTGGCCAGGGCCCGGTTGAACGGGCCCGGACGCCACGTCAGGCTGTCCTCGGGTACGGCGAGTGCGACGTCGGGCAGCTCGTTGAACAGGTGCTCGATGGCGGTGACCGTGATGTGCCGGGCCGGTTCCTTGGACGGGCAGGCGTGCGGGCCCGCGCTCCAGGCCAGGTGCGCGCGGTTGCTGCCGGCCTGGCGCGAGGCCTTGAGCGCCGGGCCGGTGTTGGCCGCGGCGAAGCTGACCAGGACCAGGTCGCCCGCCTGCAGGTGCTGTCCGGCGAGTTCCGTGTCGGCGGCCGGGTAGTGCGGCGCGTAGTTCGACATGGGAGGGTTCTCCCACAGCGTGTCGTCGAGGGCCTCGTCGATCAGGCCGCCCTCACGGGCGTACCGGTCGTGGGTGAGGAGCCGGTGCAGGGTGTTGCCGATGAGGTTGCGCAGCGGCTCGGCGCCCGCGCCCAGCAGCAGCGCGAGCTGGTGGACCATCTCCTCGTCGGTCAGCCGCGCCTCGTGTCGCATCAGCCAGGAGGTGACGTCCTCACCCGGCTTGCTCCGCTTGAGCGCGACCAGTTCCTCCACCGCCTGGAACAGCACGGCGGTGGCCTTGTCGGCGTTGACTCCGTCGAACATGCCGGAGATGCCGAACAGCACCCGGTCGCCGATGTCGGCGGGGCAGCCGAAGAGTTCGTTGAACACGAACAACGGCAGCTGCCTGGCGTAGTCGCCGAGCAGGTCGGCCGAGCCTCGGCCGCCGAACTGGGAGATGAGGTAGCCGGAGATCTGCTCGGTGCTGCGGCTCAGCCGGCGGGTGTCCACCCGCGCCATGCTGTCGGTGACCGCCTGACGCAGGCGCAGGTGGTCGGCGCCGTCGGCGAACATGCAGTTGGGCCGGTAGGCCAGCAGCGGTGCGACGGGGCTGTCCGGGCCCACCTTGCCCTCGTTGAAGGCCCGCCAGCGACGCGCGTCCTTGCGGAAGGAACCGGAGTCCTGCAGCAGCTGGAGCGCCGCCGCGTAGTCCGTGACCAGCGTCGCCTCGACCCCGGGGGCCAGTTCGACGGGTGCGGCCGCCCCGTAGTGGCGCAGGTACTCGTAGTACGCCTGCGGGTGGGCGGCGAACTCCGGGCCGTGCAGCGGCACGCGGGCACCGGAGCCGTGTGCCGGGCACCCGGGCGGCGGCACCGGGGCGGTGTCGTGGGCGTTCATGTCTGCTCCCAGCTCCTAGCGGGTGCGGTCCAGCAAGTAGCGGACGAGGGTGGTCAGTGCGGCGGCCGAGGACTTCTCGTCGCGGGCGTCGCAGGTGACGACGGGGGTGTCGTCGAGCAGGTCCAGTGCCTCGCGCAGCGCCCGCTCGTCGCGCAGCGGGGCGCCGTCGAAGTGGTTGACGGCGATGGCGTAGTCGAGTCCGTAGTGCTCGATGAGGTCGATCACGGGGAACGAGTCGGCCAGCCGCTCGGGGTCGACCAGCACCAGGGCGCCGAGCGCTCCGCGGGCCATGTCCTCCCACATCTGGACGAAGCGCTGCTGACCGGGCGTGCCGAACAGGTAGAGCACGACGCGGTCGCTGATGGTGAGGCGGCCGAAGTCCATGGCGACCGTGGTGGTGGTCTTGCCCTGGACCCCCTTGAGGTCGTCGACCGACTCCGCGGCCTGCGTCATCGTCTCCTCGGTGGACAGCGGCTCGATCTCGGAGATGGAGCCGATGAGGGTGGTCTTGCCCACCGCGAAGTGGCCGACGACGAGGATCTTCACCGCCGTCTGGGTAGCTCCGCCGCGTACGTAGTCCTGCTCACCCAAACTTGGCGCGGAGACCATTGAGCACCTCCTCCAGGATTTCCTTGTCGGCCAGGCGTGCGCGGGCCACGGGCGGGCGGGTCATGAGGTGGCCGCCCTCCATGAGGGACGCCAGCAGGATCCGCACCACCCCCAGCGGGAAGTGGGAGTGGCCGGCGATCTCGGCGACCGAGAGGTAGCCGGCGGAGCAGAGGTCCAGCAGGCTCTGCTCCTCGGGGGACAGCCGGGCCGGCCGCCGCGCGTCCTCGGCGGAGGCGGTGACCAGGGTGATGAGGGAGAGGTGCTCCTCGTCGGGCAGGCCGCGGCCCTTGGTGATGACGTACGGCCGCACTAATTCGGGGGCCTCGGACTCCCAGCCGTCGTCGTGGCCGGTCATGAGCGGGTGCCGAGGTTCTCGCGCGGCGGTGTCGTCAGCCGCTTGCCGAGCTGGGCGACGAGTTGCTGCATCCGGAAGGTGATGTCCGCCATGTCGACCTCCGGGGAGGCGGAGACGCCGAGGTAGGCGCCCTCGCCGGCGGAGATCAGGAAGACCCAGCCGCCGTCGAACTCGACCAGGGTCTGCCGCCACGCGTGGTTCGGGTCCTCACAGAAGAAGGCGAGGGTGCGGCTGAGTGACTGCACGCCGCTCATCGCGGCGGCGACCCGGTCGGCGTCGTCCTTGTCGAAGTCCTGCGTCCGGGCCATCAGCAGTCCGTCGGCGGATATCAGGACCGCGTGCAGGGCCCCGGGAATCTCCAGGGCGCTGTCGAGCATCCATGACAGGTCGTCGTTCACGAGTCCTCATGTCCTTCGCTGCTTGCACCGGGTGTTCTGCTCGTCCGGCCCGTCTCCTCGGGCCGGGTGACGCGGCCGGTCTGCGTGCCCCGTTGGAAGGCGGCCATGATCTGCGCCTGCTCGGAGTCGGAGCGGCCGGCGGAGCGCGGGGTGGGCGCGCTGCCGGGCACGATGGCCATCGGGCGCTTGCGGCGGCGCCGGGGCAGACCGTCATCGGTCCGGGACGAGGTGAGCGCTGCTTCCGGTCCGCCGTCCTGGCCGGGCCGGGCCGTGACCCGGGCGGCCGGGGCGGGTGCCTTCTTCTCCGGCATGGCGGTGAGCAGTTCGTGCGGCAACAGGACCACCGCGCGTACACCTCCGTAGGGGGAAGAGGAGTCCACCGACACCTCGAAGCCGAAGCGCTCGCACAGCAGGCCGATGACCGCGAAGCCGAACTGCGGCGGATTGCCGAGCCCCGCGACACCCGAGGCACGCTCGGTGGCGAGCAGCTTGTCGGCGCGGGCGCGCTCCTCGTCACTCATGCCGACACCGGCGTCGTCGACGACGACGCAGATGCCCTTGGGCACGGTCCGGATGTTGATCTCGACGACGGTGTCCGGGCTGGAGTAGCTGGTGGCGTTGTCGAGCAGTTCGGCGAGGGCCAGGGCGACGGGTTCGACGGCCCGGCTGGTGATGCCGAAGTCGACCTGCGAGAGGATCTCCACCCGGCGGAAGTGCCGGACGCGCCCCTGCGCGCTGCGCACCACGTCGTAGACCGAGGCGGTGTCCCGCCGGCCGCCCAGCCAGCCGTCGCACAGGACCGCGATGGACTGGGCACGCCGGCCGAACTGCGAGTTGGTGTGGTCGATCTCCAGCAGGTCCTGGAGGAGCGCCGAGTCGCCGTACTTGGTCTGCAGCCGGGAGAGGACCAGCTGCTGTTCGGCGGCGAGGCCCTGAAGGGTCCGCATGGCCGATTTCAGGACGGTCTTCGTCTCGTCCTCGGCCCGCTCCTGTGCCGCCTGCACGGACTTGCCGTAATCGTTCTCCAGCTCTGTGTAATGGGCCCTGAGCCCTTGAACCTCCTGCCGCAAAGCTCGCGCCGCCCTGCGCTGGCGGCTGATGAGCGCGGCGGCGGCGACGAGGGCGACGAGGGCGACCCAGAGCAATGGGTTCCCTATGTATTCCGTCATAAGACTCTCTTCAGGCGACTGAAGGCCGGTTTGCTGAGTTCCCGTCTACGCGGGCGGCCCGGTGGACTGCCCGCACCGAGGTGGCTGCCCAGGCTGTCCCTGAAGTCGGGAATGCCGTCTTTCACCCATCCGCCCGCTCCGCAAACGCGGTGATCGTATCACCGCATGATCAGGTGAATTGACGTCAAGAAACGCTCGTTCAGCAGCGGTTGGGGACCGGCGCACGGCCGGTCCTGGACGGTGAGTACAGTCGACCCCGTGAAAGATGCACACGACACCTTCCGGTCGGGCCCGGGGTCGGCGCGGGACGGCACGGCGTGACGCCGGAGGCCATGGCCGCGGTGTTCGCGGCGGGCTTCGGGGCCGGCGCCATCAACAGCGTCGTCGGCTCCGGAACGCTGATCACCTTTCCGGTGCTGCTGGCCACGGGACTGTCGCCCGTCACCGCCACGGTCTCCAACGCGCTCGGGCTCATCCCCGGTTCCATCAGTGGGGCCATCGGCTACCGGAAGGAACTGAGGGGCCAGCGCCGGCGCATCCTGAAACTTGGCCTCGGGGCGCTGCTGGGCGGTCTCACCGGCGCCACTCTGCTGCTGTCCCTGCCCGCCGACGCCTTCGAGACGATCGTGCCGGTTCTGGTGGGTCTGGCCCTGGTGCTGGTGGCGCTCCAGCCCCGGCTCGGCAGGCTGGTGCAGCGCCGCCGCGAACGCACCGGCGCCTCCCCCCGCCGTGACGGCGGCCCACTGCTGTTCACCGGCCTGACGCTCGCCAGCGTCTACGGGGGCTACTTCACCGCCGCGCAGGGGATCATCTACCTGTCCCTGATGGGCATGCTCCTCGACGAGTCCCTGCAACGCCTCAACGCCGTCAAGAACGTGCTCTCCGCCGTCGTCAACACCGTCGCCGCGCTCTTCTTCCTCTTCGCCGCGGACTTCGACTGGACGGCCGTCGCGCTCATCGCCGTCGGCTCGGCCCTCGGCGGTTACAGCGGGGCCAAGGTGGGCCGGCGCTTCAGCCCTCTGGTCCTGCGGATGCTGGTCCTGGCGGTCGGCACCGTCGCCCTCGTGCAGCTACTGCTCCGCTGACCCGGCGGCCCGGGGAGGCGGACAAAAGTGGAATCTTCCCCGCCGCTTGTTAACCCACACCGTGACCGCGCGGCCAGGGCGCGTGGGATACACCACGCCGTCGCGCGGATTGCCCCGGGGAGCGATCAGGGAAGCCATGGAGGCGCCCAAGGTCGACTCGAAGGGACGCACCCTCGTGACGCTCGTAGCGCCTCCCCCCATACCCAGGGCAGCGGGCTCGCTGCCGCTTCTGGGACACGCGGTACAGCTCCTGCGCGACAACCTCGGCTTCATCGCCTCCCTGCGCACCGCCTACGGACCGCTCGTCGAGATCACCCTCCAGCCCGGCACCCGCACCCTGGTCGTCCAGGACCCCGACCTCATCCGCACCATGCTGACCGACCTCGGACCGAACCTCGACAAGGGCCGGTTCTTCGAGAAGATGGGCCAGCTGCTGGGCGACTCCGTCGTCACCGCCGCCGGCCAGGCCCACGTCCGCAAACGACGTCAGCTCCAACCGGCCTTCGCCCGCGACCGGATCGCCCGCTACGTCGACACCATGCGCGGCGAGACCGAGGCCGCCGTCGACGGCTGGGCGCCGGGGCAGCGGCTCGACGTGCGCGAGGCCATGGTCGGCCTCAGCCTGAACATGCTCGCCAAGACCGTGTTCTCCGGGAGCCTCGACGAGGCCACCTTCCGCCGGCTGCGCGCCGACCTCTCCGTCGTGATGAACGGCGTCGGCGCCCGCGTCATGCTGCCCGACTGGATCGAGCGGCTGCCGCTGCCCGTCAACCGCCGTTTCACCGCCGCGCGCGACGCCGTACGGGCCACCGTCGACCGTGCCGTCACCGACCTCCAGGCCTCCGGCCACGACACCGGCGACATGCTGTCCCTGCTCCTGCGCACCACCGACGAGGAGACCGGCCGGCCGCCGACCGGGCACCAGATCTCCTCCGAGATCCTCACCCTGGCCGTGGCCGGCACGGAGACCACCGCCTCGGTGCTGTCCTGGGTGCTGTACGAACTCGCCCGGAACCCCGGGGTCGAGGCGCGGGTCCTGGGGGAACTCGACGACGTCCTCGGCGACCGGCCGGTCACGTTCGACGACCTGGGGCGGCTTCCGTACCTCGGGCGGGTCGTCGACGAGACCCTGCGGCTGCACCACACCGGGTGGCTCGTCACCCGCCGCACCGTCACCGAGACCCGGCTCGGCCCCTGGACCGTGCCCGCCGGGACCGAACTCGCCTACTGCCAGCATGCCCTCCACCGCGACCCGCGACTGTTCCCGGACCCGCTGCGCTTCGACCCCGACCGCTGGCTGGACAGCGACCAGCCCCGCCCCACGCACGCGTTCCTGCCCTTCGGCGCGGGCAAGCACAAGTGCATCGGTGACCGGTTCGCCCTCACCGAACTCGTCACCGCCCTCGCCACGATCACCCGGCGGGTACGGCTCGAACTCGCCCCCGGCCAGACGGTACGGCCCGTCGCCGCGGCCACCGTGCGGCCCCGCACCCTGCTGATGACCGTGCGCGGCAGAGAGGACTCCCCGGCTCCGTCCGCCGGCTGAAACCGAGGTGCCGGGCCGGCCGGCAGGCTGCGAAGGCCGGCCCGGACCCGACAGCCGGCCCGGATCCCTCGGCATAACGGCGCGTTATGAGAAGTCGGGACTGGTGGCCCCGGATCCCCGCCGGACATGCTGAGCGGCGCCCCCACACATCACCACGCGCTCCCACGCGTGTCGTCGGAATCGAGGAGCCTTGCGCATATCCAGACTCGTCCCCGCCTTGACGGCCGCTCTCCTGGCAGCCCTGCTGTCCGCCCTCGCGCTCGCGCCGAGCGCCTCCGCCGCGGAGCCGCGGCCCGGTGACGGCGGCCCCCAGCCGATCATCGGCGGCGGCTACGCGCAGAACGCCCCTTGGGCCGCCCGGCTGTTCTCCAACGGAACCCAGACCTGCTCGTCGACCATCATCTCCCCCACCTGGATCCTGACCGCCAAGCACTGCGTGAGCGGCGGAGGACTCTCCTTCCGCATCGGCAGCCTCGACCAGCGGTCCGGCGGC
This sequence comes from Streptomyces sp. WG7, assembly GCF_049975785.1. Lineage (NCBI taxonomy): Bacteria > Bacillati > Actinomycetota > Actinomycetes > Kitasatosporales > Streptomycetaceae > Streptomyces > Streptomyces sp. WG7. The sequence goes on along the minus strand of NZ_JBNGGE010000011.1, from coordinate 14,040 downwards.
ACCGTGGCGAACGGCGTCCGGACCGTCACCCACTCCTCGTCGGACCTCGCGCTGGTCCGGCTCGACCGCTCCGTCTCCGCCTCCTACGCACAGCTCGGGCAGCCGGGTACGGTGCGGGTCGGCCAGACCGTACAGGTCTACGGCTGGGGTGCCACCTCCCGGTGCGGCTCGGAGATCAACTGCCAGTCCCCGTACCTGAAGGTCGCGAACGTGAGCGTGACCCACGGCTGCCGCGACGCCTACTACGGTTCGGCGATCTGTGCCCGTCCCGTCGACGGCATCACCGCGGGCGGCGACTCCGGCGGCCCGATGATGGCCGGCGGCATCCAGGTGGGCGTCGCCTCGACCAGCGACCGGCAGACCACGACGGCGTACACGAACGTGACCGCCTACCGCTCGTGGATCCAGTCCGTCGCGGGCGTCTGACCCGCCCCCACCCCGAGGACCGAACCGGCGTCCGGCCCGACCGCGGCCTGTCTCCGTTCCGGCGGAGGCAGGCCGCGGGACCCGGCGCTCGCCGTCGATACCGGCGGGACGCCGACGCGTTCCCGGTGCCCGGCGTCCAGGGACCGGACGGCCCGACAAGCGCGTGGTGAATGCATCTACCGTTCACCGTGAACGATCTGCGTCCCGCGCGAAGGAGCCCCGGTATGGCCGGACAGACAGCCGAGTCCCCGGCGGACGAGCACGAGGCGGCCGTGCTCCGGCTCCAGGACGTGAGCGTCGGCCGCCACACGACGGACCGGTTGATCCTCGACGGGATCGACTGGACGGTCCGGCCGGGAGAGCACTGGGCGCTCCTGGGGGCCAACGGCGCCGGGAAGACCACCCTGCTGCGGCTGCTCGGCGCGCTCATGCACCCCACGACCGGCACCGTCGACGTCCTCGGCAGCCGGCTCGGCCGGGTGGACGTCCGCGAGCTCCGGACACACATCGGCCATGTCACCTCCGCCCAGCGGGTGCCGCAGGACCTCACCGCCCACGCGGTCGTACTCACCGGCCACAGCGGCACCGTGCAGCCCCTGTGGCGGACGTACGACGGCGAGGTCCGGCTCCGCGCCCACGGACTCCTGGCCGAACTCGGCGTCGAGGAGCTCACGGACCGGCCGTACGGCGTCTGCTCGGGCGGGCAGCGGGCCCGCGTCCTCATCGCCAGGGCGCTGATGGCCGACCCCGCCCTGCTGCTTTTGGACGAGCCGTTCAACGCACTGGACCTGCCGTCCCGCGAGGACCTCGTCGAGGCCATGCACCGACTCACCGAGGGGCGCCCGCAGCTGGCCACCGTGACGGTCACCCACCACCTGGAGGAGCTGTTCCCGACGGTCAGCCACACCCTGCTGCTGCGCGAGGGCCGGATCCTGTCCCAGGGACCCGTGACCGACGTCCTGACCGACTCCCTCCTGACCACCTGCTTCGGCCGTGACATCACGGTGGCCAGGCACGGGGGCCGCTGGTCCGCCTACTCGGGGCGGGGTGTGCGGAGTTGAGTGACTCGCCTGCGCGAGTGCCCGCATGACCACAGTGGTTCACCCGGTCGATCCGAGTTGTCGCATGACCGGTACTTCGCCGCACAGCTGCTAAGTTCACCCCCCGTGCATCCACAAGTATTCGACATGCGGTTCCGTGAACGCGGCCGCCGGACAACGAGCTTCGGCTTCGGACTGCTCGCCGTGGCAGCCGTGCTGTGGGTGTGGTGCGGCGTACTGCTCACCACCCCGTACGAAGCCGACCGCACGTACGCGACCAACCCGGTGGAGTGCGAGGCCCGCCTGTTCACCGATGACGGGACCGCGAACGAGGGACCGTTCAAGGATCCCTGCGGTGACGAACGGGACTGGCCCGAGGCGCTGGCTCTGCTCGGCCTCTCGGTCCCCGTCTCCGTGGGGGGTGCGGTGCTCCTCACCTACGGACTCATCGGTGTGCGGGTGAGCGAGCACGCCGCCGAACTGGCCCGCCTGCACGAACTCGCCGCCCGGGACAAGGGGGAGGCCGACGCGTAGCCCGTCGGGCGGGAGCGGTGCGAGGGGCGGCCCCGGGCGTATCGGCCACTGAACGTCCGGGACCGCCCCTCGGCTCCCCCTGCGGTGGCCTGCCCGTCCGCCGTCCGGAGAAAACGGGCCCTGCGGCGATGGGGGCGCAAGTGCACGCCCACGGGTTACCCCGGTCAACACGGTGATGCCGGCGAGGTGCGGGGGGCGTCCCGTCCGCGCTGCCGCCTCGTTGACGGGGCATGCGTACGGGTGGAGGACCCCCGCCCCGTCCGCCTGCCCGCCCGACCGCCCGAGCCGAGGAGCAGCCACACCGTGGGAACCGCCGTCCACGTCCCGCAGACCCGGGACATGCTCGGAGAAGAACTCTCCGGCGACGAAGCCCTGACCGCCCTGCGCCGGTACGGCCGCCTGCGGCTGCTGACCGACGCCTTCACCCGGTTCCGCTACGCGGACGGCTTCACCAACGCGCGGGCCCTCGCCTTCCAGGTCGTGATCGGCCTGGTCCCGTTCACCATCGCGCTCGTCGGCCTGGCCACGTCGGTGCACACCGAGGCCGTGGGCCGGGTCATCGAGCTCACCCTCGGCCGGATCGTGCCGGGGGCCAGTGCCGACGTCGTCCAGAAGGCGTTCGAGTCCACCCGGCGCAGCGCCGGCAGCGACGCGTGGAGCACGCTCGCTCTGTGGCTGGGCCTGGCGTTCGCCGTGCTCAACCTCGCTTCGGCCATGGGCCAGATCGAGCGGGGCGCCAACCGCATCTACGGCATCGAGCGCGACCGTCCCTTCCCCCGCAAGTACGCGAGGGCGCTGGTGCTCGCGCTCACCGCCGGGCTGCCCATGGTGCTGGGGTTCCTCGTGCTCGTCGCGGGCGAGGCCGTCGGGGACGCCGTGGCCCGCTCCGTCGGCGACCGGGACGGCGGCACCGGGTGGTGGGGCGTGCTGCAGGTGCCGGCGGGACTGCTGCTGGCCTGGGTCGCCTCGGCGGTGATCCTGCGCTGGTCACCCCGCCGCGACCAGCCCGGCTACACCTGGCTGGCCTTCGGTTCGGCGGTCCACCTCGTGCTGTGGGTCTCGGCGACCTGGCTGCTCGCGCTGTACGTCGGCCGGAGCGGCGCCTTCGGTGCCGTCTACGGTCCGCTCACCGCCTTCATCGCACTGCTGCTGTGGGCGAACCTCACCGCCGTGGCGCTCTTCCTCGGCATCGCGTTCGCCGCCCAGCTGGAAGCGGCCCGGGCCGGTATCCGTACGCCCGTACAGCCGGACCCCGGACCGGGTGCCTGACGTCGCCGGCGTCCACGGGGCGCCCGGCCGGCGCGGGCCCCGGGGCTACGTCCCCGCGCGGGGCGGGGTCAGCGCCCAGCGGATGCCCGCGGTCACGGCCACGCCGAGCGGGCGTACGCACACGCCTTCCGCCGGCGGTACCCGCGGCAGCCACAGGGCACGCGAGGCCCAGACCGGCAGCAGCGAGACCGCGTTGGCGGCGAGGACCGCGTACGGGAGGCGGGCGAGCAGCGGCACGGGCGGATTCAGCAGCAGGAACCGCGCGGTGCTCCGCGCTTCGCCGGTCGCGTGCAGTTCGCCGCGGTAGGCGGCCAGTCGCTCCACGAGTCCGGCACGGTCCACGGGCGGGTCCGGGACGCCGAGCGCGACGGCGATGCGCGCCGTGTCGGCCACGTAGGCGTCGCACCCGTCGTCGTCCAGGGGCTGGGCTCCGTAGCGCTGGTGGGCCCGCAGGAAGCTGTCGACCTCGGCGACGTGCACCCAGCACAGCAGGTGCGGATCGGCGGCGGCGTAGGCCCGGCCGTCGGAGGTCGTGCCGCGCACGGTGTCGTGCACGGCCCGTACCCGCGCGCACGCCTCCCGCGCGCTGTCGGCCGGTCCGTAGGTGGTGACGGCCAGGAAGGTGCTCGTCCGCTGCAGCCGGCCCCAGGGGTCGCCGCGGAATCCGGAGTGCGCGGCCACCGCCGCCATGGCCAGGGGGTGGAGCGACTGGAGCAGCAGGGCGGAGAGGCCGCCGATGAACATCGAGGCGTCCCCGTGCACCCGTCTGATCGGCCGCTCCGGTCCGAACCAGCGTGGGCCCGGTGTGTCGTGGATGCGCGCGTGGTTCTCCGGCCCCTGCGGCCCGGCGACCCTGGAGAAGATCAGGTCACCGAGCCGTGCGCGCGGGTCGGGGCAGCTGTTTCCGGAAGGCATGCGCATGGCCGGCGAGCCCTCCTTCCCCTGCCGCGGCCGGGTGGCTCACATATGACTACGTCTGCCCCGCTCCGCCCGGCGGGAACATCAGGAGCAGCCCCAGGCCGACATCCCCTGGATACGGGCCAGGCGTTCGGCCACGGCGATCTGCTCCGCGCGGGAGGCGAGGTCCGCGCGCGGGGCGTACTCGAGGCCGCCCGCCGCGATCCAGCTCGACGGTGCGAACTGCAGGCCCCCGTAGTAGCCGTTGCCCGTGTTGGCGTCCCAGTCGCCGCCGGATTCGCACGCGGCGATGGCGTCCCAGTCGGTGCGCAGGGGGACCGACCGGGAGGCCGCCGCTTCGGTGGTCGTACCCAGTGCGGTCGCGGCGAACAGGACCACCACGGCGGTCCGGACCTTGCGGCCCTGCGAACTGCGCACGCCACTCATATGAGCTTTTCGTCTACAGATCATACATAGACTGTTACCGCACGTGACGACCGCCTGCCGCGCCGAACACCCCGCCTTACGCCAGTCGGAGCACACGAACCATCCCCGACACGGCCGGCCCGGTGAAACCAACCGGCCCGCCCCGCCGGGGTGTTGTACCGGCATACGCCGCCGCCCTCGTGTACTCCGGCATGCTCCACGACGCGACGACGGCGCTTCGTGGGCGCCGAGGGGCGCGTGGGGTCGTGGGACGACGAGGCCCTCACGCGGGAGACGCACCGGTCCCCCGCCCGCTACCCGGCATCACGTCGCCGACCGTACGCGACGCGGGCTGTCCGTCACCGCGTCGGCGGCGAGGTAGTCCGGTACGGCCTCCGGGTCGACGAGGCGGTTGAGACGGCTCGGGACGTCGAAGCCGATCAGCAGGATCACTACGAGGGTCAGTGAGAACGTCAGCACCGCGAGTGACTGGCCCAGGGACATGGCCGACGCCAGCCTGGCACCCAGGACCGGCGCGACGGCGCCGCCCAGTGCTCCGACGTTGTAGGTGAAGCCCAGGGACGCGGCCCGGGTCTCGGTCGGGAAGTGACCGGCGATGAACTTGGGCAGCAGCCCCGAGATGCCCTGTATGCAGGCCAGCATCAGGAAGAGCAGGACGCCCAGTCCGACCCGGCTGTCCCTGATCGCGAAGACGGGGAAGACGAAGGCGATGCCGACCAGCAGCGTGCAGGCGTACGCCCTGCGCGTGCCGAACCGGTCGCCGAGGAATCCGGTGACGACGCAGCCTGCCATGGTGCCGAACCCGGCGTAGTAGAGCGCGTCACTGACGTGCTCGGGGGTGAAGCCGAGCTCGGTCTTGAGGTAGGTGGGCAGCAGTGCCTGGACCGGCCAGCTGTAGAGGAAGGCGCAGAACACGGTGACGCAGAGCGCGACGAACAGCAGCCACCGTCTGCGCCCGCCCAGCTGCACGGCGAACGCCACCAGACAGGCCGCCGCCACGACGGAGAGGACGGGTACCGCCCCGGCGCCGAACGGGGTGAACACCGCGAAGAGCGACGCCGTCGCGACGACCGTGAGGACGGTGTTGACCACCGCCCGGCGACGGCCCGCGAACAGCGGCCGGAACGGGTTCGGCCGTTCACCGGCGTTCCCCACCCGCGCCTCCCAGTCGTCGGCCTCGGGCAGCGCGCGCCGCACCCACAGCGCGACGACCACGGGGAGGAGACCGATGTAGAAGAGCCAGCGCCAGCCGTGCCCCGGCACCACGTGCTCGTAGACCTCCGCCGCCAGGACGCCGCCCAGCGAGAAGCCGGAGATGAGGAACCCGGAGGCGCGGTTGCGCAGCCGGACGGGCCAGCTCTCCAGGACGTAGGTGGCGCTGGCGCTGTACTCGCCGGCCATGCCCATGCCGATCAGGAGGCGGGCGGTGAACAGGCTGGTGTAGTCCCAGGCGAAGCCGCAGGCGAAGGTGCCGACCGAGTACAGCAGGATGCTGGCCACCATGGCGCTCTTGCGGCCGAAGCGGTCGCCGAGCGCGCCGAGCACGGCGCCGCCGAGCCAGCGGGTGATGAAGGCTCCGGAGACCAGGCTCGCGGACTCCACGGTCGACAGTCCGAAGTCGTCGGCGATCTCGGTCAGTACGAGGGTGATCAGGACGAAGTCGAAGCCGTCGAGGAGGTAGCCGATCCAGGCGGCGAAGAACGACTTCCATTTCTCCCTGGAGACCTCGCGGTACCAGGGCAGGGGGGCCGGGGTGGTGCGCACGGAGGGCATGGTGGATTCCAATGCGGGTGGGGGACGCGGGTGTGTCAGGACCGGATCGTCCGATCATGGATCGGGCCGCGGCCGTCTCGTCGAGCGGTACCCCGCGGTACGGCGGTGGCCGCGCAGTCGGCGGCGCTCGGCAGGCGGTTGGGGGCGCGGGCGGCGAGCACGGCGCGGCCGGGGCCCGTCAGGGCCGGGTCGCCCACCTCGGTGAGGGCGGCCGGGGCGCACACCGCAGTGACGGAGGCGGCGAGCGCGGCGGGGCGTCTGCCCGGCCTCCGCCACGCGCCGCCGGCCCGGTGGCGGGCCGGACGACGGTGAGGCGGCGCCGCTTCGGCGGACGGCGAGGACACGCGCACGTCGGCCGCGGCTCGTACTGCCCGTGTTCAGGCCGCGGATCCCACGGGACGGGTCCCGACACGCGCACCCCGGTCAGCGGGGGGCGCCGCCGAACTCGATCTCGTTCCCGCCCGGGTCCCGGTGTCCCGCCCTGCGCACACCGTTCGGGCAGGCCTCCCGCTTCGCGGGTTCCAGGCCGCGCTCGGCGATCGCGGCCACGCGGGCGTCGAAGTCGTCGGCGAAGACGGTGCGCGTCGCGCGGCCGGAGCGATCGGGCCGGTGCTCGACGCCCGGCGACCGGTGCTCCGCGCGTTCCCACCCCGTCTCCGAGCCGCTCGCGACGAACGCCGACGGTGCTCCCGGCAGCCGCTCGTACCGGCCCGGGGCCGCCGCGTGGTCGTCGACGGGGGTGCCGGCGAGAAGGCCGAGGGTCACGCCGCCGGCACCGGCCGGGCGCCCGCCTCGGCGTGCCGTACCGCGGAGGATCACCTCACGTCCACAGTTCGCCGCTGTCGCACACCCGGGCCCCCATGTTCCGCTGCATCATGCGCAGCGCGGCGTCCGCGAGGTCGGCGTGGATATGGGCGACCGCGTCGCGCGGGACGATGACTTGCAGGTGGCGGATGTGGGCGTCGAGCGCCGAGTAGAGCACGCACTGTTCGGTCACCTGCCCGCACAGCACGAGCCGGTCGATGCCCTGCTGGTGCAGCAGGTACGTCAACGGGGTCTCGAAGAAGATCGAGTGGCGTGCCTTGACCACGAAGAGGGAGGCTTCGTCGGGCCGCAGCGGCTCGACGAGCCGGGCGTGCGGTCCCGAGAGAGCCTTGTCGAGGATCTCGCCGTGGTGCGAGCGCCATTCACCGAAGTTGTCGTTGACGTAGATCACGGGGACGCCCTGTCGCCGCGCCCGCTCCAGCAGGCCGGTCTGCGCCGGCAGCACGGATTCCACAGAGGGGATCAACGAGTCGGCGTCCTCGTGATCGTAGGTGTTGATCATGTCGATGACGATCAGCGCGGTCTTGCCCATGCTGCCCAGGTTGCCACCGGGCGGCGGGAAAACCGCTCTTTGCCGGCGGACGGCGGGGCGAGGAGTCCGCGGGCAGATCATCCGAGGGCCCGGTCCGAGGGTGCCGTCGCTTCCCCGGCGAGGGGACTCAGTGCCCAGGGCGCCGGTCCCCGGCCCTCGTTCCAGGCGCGCAGCCGCTCCTCGTTCACGCAGACTATTCCGCACCGCTCGGCATACTCGGCGGCCGGTGCGGTGAAGTCGCTGCTGGTGACGAGGACCGCGATGTCGGCCTCGTGCACGGTGAAACAGGTGCCGCCGAAGCGCTGAAGGTCCTGGGAGCCGACCTTGTTGTCGTCGCCGTAGCGCTTGCACTGGATGACGACGCGCCGGCCGTCGGGAGCCAGCGCCACCACATCCGCGCCGAGGTCGCCCGCTCCGCCCACGACCTCCACCTCGGCGCAGCCGTCCCGTACGCAGAGATCGGCTATCACCTGCTCGAACTCGTCGGGGCTCAGCGCCTCGTGGTCGACGACCGCGACCTCGGCGGACTCCTCGGCGCCGTGCGCCTCGGCCGCCGGCGCGGCCGTCCGCGGCTCCTCCAGCGCGTCCAGGGCTGTCGCCGTGGCCTCCTCCAACGCCCCGGTGGTGCGGCGTGCCAGCCGGGACGCGGAGAACCCCGAGCGCCCGCGCCAACAGACGACGCCTGCCACCACTGCCCCGAGTACCAGGACGACGGCCCAGGCGGGACGCCGCTCCGCGACGTCGAACGCCGTCCGCACGACCCACCCCGCGATGATCAGGCCGACAGCGGCGAGACCGAAGAACATGGCCGTCGCCCGGAGGTCGAAGCGGCGCCCGGAGCGTCTCGGGCGGGTGCGGTGTTCGGACACGGTCACGATGGTCGTTCCTCCCTGCGGCCGGCATGTCGGTCACTTACGCCGTCTGCCCGGGAACCACCGGTTCACCGTCCGTTCATGACACGCCGTCGGATGGCTCATCCGTCCCGCGCGTGAATCTTTCGGGCATAACGTGCGGAATATGAAGAAATGCCATGTTGTGTACCTGGTGTGCACCGCAGCGATGGTCGGCACGGGGCTCGGCGCGGCTCCGGCATCCGCCGACCACACGACCCACGTGGTCCACCCCGGCGAATCGATCCAGAAGGCGGTGGACGCCGCCGAGCCGGGCGACACCGTTCTCGTCACCCCCGGCACCTACCACGAGAGCGTCAGGGTGAGCACGCCCGGGCTCACCCTGCGCGGCGTGGGCCGCAGCACGGTCGTCAAGCCGAGCACGGAGAAGGCCGCCGGCAGCACCTGCGCCGAGGACGGCAACGGCATCTGCGTGATCGGAACGAAGGACAAGAACGTCAAGGACGTCACCATCGCCAACCTGACGGTGACCGGCTTCAAGCGCACCGGCCTGTTCTCCGTGGCCACCGACGGGCTCACCGTGCGGAACGTGACGGCGGAGAAGAACGGTGTCTGGGGCATCGCCCAGGAGCAGTCGGTGCACGGCACCTTCCGCGACAACGTCGCCCGCGACAACGGCGACGCGGGCATCTTCCTCGCCAACACCGTCAAGGCCGAGGAAGGCGCCGCGGACACCGAGGGCACGGTCGTCGTGCACAACCGGGTCGAGGGCAACCGGATCGGTGTCACCGTCCGCCGGCTGCGCAACCTCGCCGTCGCGGACAACTACATCAGCGGCAACTGCGCGGGCGTGTTCGTCGTCGGCGACGAGAACAAGCCCAAGGCCGGCGACCTGGTCGTGCGCGACAACCACGTCGTGCGCAACAACAAGTCCTGCCCCAAGACCGACCGGCTGGACGCGCTCCAGGGCTCCGGCATCGTCCTGACCGGCACCGAGAAGGTCCTGGTCGCGGACAACATGGTCGAGGGCAACTCCGGCACGTCCCCGATGTCGGGCGGCATCGTCCTGTTCAAGAGCTTCGTGGGTGTCACCGGCGAGAAGAACGAGATCAACGGCAACAGGCTGCGTGACAACTCCCCCGCCGACCTCGTCAGCACCGAGACCGGGGCGGCCGCCAAGAGCAACACCTTCGAAAGCAACACCTGCGGGGCATCCAAGCCCGCGGGGCTGTGCTGACCGACCGGCCGTAGCCACCCGTGGACCGACGCAGGCCGAAGCAGGAAGGAAGGCGGCACATGACGACCGCACGGAGTGCCCCGCCCCCGCCCATGCGGCTGAGGGAGCTCGTGTTCGGGGCGGCATGTGCCGCCGCCCTCCGCGCGGCCGCCCGGCTCGGGGTCGCCGACGCGCTCGGTGACACCCCCATGGCCGTGGCGGACCTCGCGGCCTCGGTGAAGACCGAGCCCGGGCCGCTGCGCCGGCTGCTGCGCACCCTGACCTGCTACGGCGTCTTCACCGAGGGCGAGGACGGCAGGTTCGCGCACACCGACATGTCCCTGCTGCTGCGCGAGGACGATCCGCACAGCCTGCGCCACATCACGCTGTGGTGCACGGAGCCGTGGACCTGGGACGCGTGGCCTCGGCTGGACGAGGCGGTGCGTACCGGCCGCAACGTCGTCGAGGGCCTGTACGGCAAGGAGTTCTTCACCTACCTCAACGAGGACGCACCCGAGTCGGCCGAGGTCTTCAACCGGGCCATGACGACGTCCAGCCGCCAGTCGGCCCGGGACGTCGCGGCCCTCCTCGACCTGTCGGGCGCCACGTCGGTCGCGGACATCGGCGGCGGCCAGGGGCACGTGGTGGCCAGCCTGCTGGAGAAGTACCCCGCGATGCACGGCACCCTGCTCGACCTGCCGCGCGTCGTGGAGAACGCCGACCCTCGGCTGCGCGAGGGCGGAGCGCTCGCGGACCGGGTACGCGTCGTACCGGGCGACTGCCGGGTGGCCGTCCCCGTCCAGGCCGATGTGTACATCATCAAGAACATCCTGGAGTGGGACGACGACAGCACCGCCCGCGCGCTGCGCAACGTCAGTGCGGCGGGCGGGCCCGGGGCGCGGGTCGTGGTCATCGAGAACCTCGTCGACGACACGCCCTCGATGCGGTTCAGCACCGCCATGGACCTGCTGCTGCTCCTCAACGTCGGCGGCGCGAAGCACACCACCGACAGCATGGTCGGCCGGCTGACCGAAGCGGGCCTCGTCATCGACGACATCCGCCCCGTCAACCCCTACCTGCACGCGTTCGACTGCACCGTGCCCCGGTGAGCCCACCGGGAGACACGAACCTCGGCCGCCGGCCCGCGCACGACGCGGTCCGGCGGCCGACACGTGGACGCCTTGAGGAGGAGGGTCAGGCACCGGGCGAGCGGCGGTCGGTGACGAGCTCCATGCGGGCACCCTCGAGAGCGCGGGCGAGGTCATCACCCGCCGGCGCGGAGGCGTCCGCGGCGGCCGGGCCGTCCAGGAGCGTGGTCAGCTCGGCCACCTGGCCGGCGTCCCGGAGGCCGAGGGACATCGCCGGGCCGGCGGCGTCCAGCCCGCCACGTACGTCGACCAGCCGCACCACGATGTCGTCGCGCTGGAAGATCGTGCTGCACAGGACCGGGCTGTTCGGGTCGTCCGCCACCGCCTCGTCGCGCTCGGCCAGCAGCCGGGCCAGCCGCATGCCGCAGCCCGGCCGGGCCGGATACGACAAGGCGTGCCGCCGCGCGGCCGGGTCCTCCTGTCCCGCGGTCACATGGTGGACGGCGGGCAGCGCCGCCCGCGCGTAGAACATCCGGGCGGACTCCGGGTCACCGAGGTCGCGGTCCTGCTCCAGATACGGGTTGATGGCCTCCTCGACGGCCCGCACCTCGGGCTGCTGGGCCACGTGCCGCAGGGCCGCCAGCAGGTCGCCGCGCACCTCGATGGCCCGCACCACCCGGTTGCCGTGCAGGAACAGGGACGTACGGCACAGCCGCGTGGAGTCGTCGACCCGCAGCTCGGGCGCGGCGTAGCCGGCGAGGATCTTGCCGACCGCCTCCTCGCTGCCCGGTTTCACCGTGAACGTGAGGGCGTGCCGGATCACGCCGTCACCGACGCGCGGCGCCGTCTGGAGCCCGCCCCGGGCGGTCTCGGCACCCGCAGCCCGGTGGCTCGTCTCGCGCACCACGTGGAAGCGGAGTGACCTGGTGTCCCGGACGCAGTCGTGCAGCGGCTTCACCATCCGCACGTGCTCCTCGCTGCTCACCCAGTTCAGGAACGGCGGGGCGCTCTCCCACTCACTGGTGATCAGCCACTGCGAGGGGTTCTCGATGGACTGGCAGAGCTGCTCGCCGAGGTGCCCGGGGACGGACTCGACATGGCTGCGCAGTTGCTCGTACGTCTCCAGGAACTGCTGCTGGGCTCCGTCGTAGACCTCCACCAGCAGGACGACCCGGAGTCTGGAGCCGTCGAACACGGACTGGGAGACGTGGTGCGACACCTGTCGCGTCAGCGGTTTCGGGGCAGGGGTGGACGTAGTGGTCATCCTGCGCTCATCTCCTTCGCTGGGGAGGAACTGAACGTCGACCCGCAGTGATGCGACGCCAGCGTGCCTCGATCCTGTGCCCGGCCCCGCGGGCCCGCGACTCGTGTGCACTGCGCGGGTGACCGGCGGTACCGGGACGGCTTGCGGGACTCGGTCGTACAGAACTCGGTCTACGGAACTCGGTATACGGAACTCGGTCGTCCGGAACTCAGGTGAGGTGCGCGAAGACCACCAGGTTCTCGGTGTAGTCCTTCGCCTTGCGGTCGTAGTCGCCCGCGCAGGTGATGAGCCGTGCCTCGGCCCGGTCCGCGTCGCCGTACACGCGCTCGCTGGGGAAGTCGTTCTTGTCGAACGTCTCCAGGCCGTCGACCTCGAAGGACGCCGTGCGCCCGTCGGCTCTCTCGACGTGGAAGACGTCGCCCTCGTCCAGTTGGCCGAGGTACGCGAAGACGGCCGCGGACGTTTTCGTGTCCACGTGTCCGGCGATGATCGAGGTGCCCTTCTCTCCGGGGGAGGCGCCCTTGGCGTACCAGCCGACGAGGTTGGTGTCGTCGGGCGGCGGGGCCTGGAGCTGCCCGTTCGCGCCGATGGCGAGGTCGGTGAAGGGGGCGTCGACGGAGATCTCCGGGATGAGCAGGCGTACCGGCTTCGAGCGCGGAAGGTTCGCGTCCGTGTCCGTGTCCGCGTCCGCGTCCGTGTCCGCCCCCGCCTGGCCGGCCGCGGCGGGCGGAGCCGACACGCTGGGCTGCGCGGCGACCGGGGGACGCATGGAGTCGGTCGGCGTGTCGTTGCCGCCGAGCAGGCTCATCGCCAGGACCAGGAGGGCCACGGCGCACAGCACCGTCATGCTGCGGGACGTGGTCGGCGCCTGCTCGTCGTCGGCGGGGGGAGAAGGGGGGACTGGCATCGAGGACCACCTCACTGAGGCACGGGCGGACAGGAGGGGAGGGAGCGAGCCGGGCCGCCACACGGTGCCTGGGTGGCGGCCCGACTGCTATCGCGCCCGGCATGGCTCACGCCACCCCGTTTGCCGACTTCCTGCGTCGGACGGCGTACAGACCGGTCCCGGCCACGGCCAGGACGGCCAGCCCGCCCACGGTCGTGGTCGGCGCGTCCAGCCCGCCGCCTCCGGTGTGCATGCCGCCGCGCGGCTTCTCGTGCTCACCGCCGCCCCAGGACTTCTCACCGTCGTCCTGCTTGTGGCTGTCCGAGCCCTTGGAGCCACCCTCCCAGTCGCCGTTCACCATGGTCAGCGCACCGCCACCCGTGTGCATGCCGCCACGCGGTTCGTCGTACTTGCCGCCCTTGTCGTGTTCCTTGCTGTGGGAGGCGTCGTCGTCACCCTCGCTGTGGGAGGCGTCTTCGTCACCCTTGCTGTGGGAGGCGTCGTCGTCACCCTTGCTGTGGGAAGCCTCGTCGTCCTTCTTGTGGGAAGCGTCGTCGTGCTCCTTGCTGTGGGAGGCGTCGTCCTGGTCCCAGTCACCCCCGACCGCCGCGTAGGCGCCGGGAGCACCGAGGACGAGGACGGCCGAGGCCGCCGCCGTGGTCAGGAGCATGCGAGCTGAGCGCATCAGAATTCCTTCCGTCACGACCGGGCAGCTGGTGCTTCGTCAGCTGAGGTGACCCGGCCCCGACGTGAATCACCGTCAGCCAACTCCGCGCATCGCACCACTCGAGGCGCTCAGCCGGGTGAACGCCCGCCGGATCCGCGGCCCGTGGGCGGGTGGGAGGGACGCCGCGGCATCACCCAGCGGTGGTACACACGCACGTCGCTCCCGCACGCGGCACGCCGCCGGACGCGCACCGGGCGGCGGGCGGCGGGCGGCGGGCGGCGGGCGGCGGGTCCACGTCTCCAAGACGGTCACCGACCCCTGGACC